>NZ_JAWDXO010000015.1 GCF_032477075.1 Fusobacterium sp.
TCCCATTCTTTCAGGTCCATATTCAGGAAAACCTTGAACAAACATTCCACCACTGAATGCTGCATCTGCTAAAAGTAAAGAAGCTGTTTTGGCTCCTTGTCCCCCTCTTCCATGCCATCTTATTTCAAAAATTTCTTTCATAAATCCCCTTCCCTTTCTAAAATTTTTTAAAAAAGAGAAAGACTAAAATTGCCCTTCTCTTTATTTACTACATGTTTAAATTTAACTGTTTAAGCATGTTCATATAAAATATTATATACCATTTTCAAGCTAAATGCTATATTTTTTTAATAAATGATTTGAAAAAATACTTAATATTAAAAAAGAAATAGTATATATTATGGATTTTCAAAATATTCTTTAATTATTAAATATACATAAAGAAAAATTATTAAGAATATTATTAAAATAACAGTTTTAACAGTATTTATTTAATTTTGACATAAATTATATTAAATAAAATATTTTTTATTATTCTATAAATAGCATTTAATTTCTGAAAGTATTATGGTAAAATAAAAAGGTTATAAAATTTAAAATATGAGGTGTTTGGATTGGGATTTTTTCAGATTTTTTTAATAGGAGTAGGACTTTCAATGGATGCTTTTGCTGTTTCTTTATGTCAAGGACTTATAATGGGAAAAGTCAAAATGAGAAAAACAGTAAGAATAGCTTTTATTTTTGGAATATTTCAGACAATTATGCCAATATTAGGTTTTTGTATAGGAAGTATTTTTAGTGGGAAAGTTTCACAATACAGTAATATTATTGCTTTCATTATTTTAGGATATTTAGGATTTAATATGATAAGAGAAGCTAGAAAAGAGAATAATTGCTGTACAGAAAATGGATGTAGTTCAAAAGCTCTTTTAGCATTGGGAATAGCAACAAGTATAGATGCATTAGCTATAGGATTTACTTTTTCATTTCTGAAAAACTTTAATATTTTTATGTCATCAACTGGAATTGGAATAATTACTTTTATAATTTCTGCTATTGGAGTAGTGTTAGGTACAAAATTTGGAACATTACTAGAAAGTAGGGCTCAATATTTAGGAGGAATGATTCTTATAATTATAGGAATTAAAAGTTTAACAGAAAATTTTATTTGATTTTGAAGCTAGAATCTTATAGTACAAGATGAAGAAAGATACAAAAGTGAAGAAGGATACAAAATTTTTAAGACTGTTTAAAAAAGCAGTCTTTTATTTTTGGAAAAAATAAATAATAAAAATTTAGTTATTCAATAAATAATTATAAAATTAATATTGAGTAAATTTTGCTCTATTTTTTAAAAAAGAGAAATCTTTTTTAAATTTTGAGAATATTTTATTTGATTATGAACAACTGTTATGGTAGTATGTAAAGAAAATATTTTTATACTTAATAAAAGGAGGAACTGTATGAATTTTATCTTTATTTCGCCAAATTTTCCGAAAAATTATTGGAATTTTTGCAGAGGATTAAAAAATAATGGAGTAAATACTTTAGCAATAGGAGAAGAGGAATATTATAGTTTAACTGATGAATTAAAAAATTCTTTAAATGAATATTATAAAGTGTCTTCATTAGAAAACTATGATGAAGTCTATCGTGCATGTGCATATTTTACATATAAATATGGACGTATAGATTGGCTGGAATCTAATAATGAATATTGGCTTTTGAGAGATGCACAACTTCGTACAGATTTTAATATTAATACAGGACTTAAAAATGATAAAATAGCTGGGATAAAATATAAAAGTGTAATGAAAAAATTCTATGAAAAGGCTGGAATTCCAAGTGCTCGTTATCATATTGTAACTAATTATGAAGAAGGAAAAGCATTTATAAACAAAGTTGGATATCCAGTAGTTGTAAAACCTAACAATGGAGTGGGGGCAGCTGCAACATATAAATTAATAAATGATGTAGAACTTGGATATTTTTATAGGGATCTTCCACCAGTTGAATATATTATGGAAGAATTTGTAGATGGAGAGCTTTTATCATATGATGGCATAGCTGGTAAAGACAAAGAAATAATATTTGAAACAGCTCATGCATATCCTATTCCTATAATGGATATAGTAAATGAACAAGCTGATGTGATGTATTATTCTTATAAAGAGATTCCAGAAGATTTAAAACAAGTTGGAAGAAAAGTAGTAGAGACATTTGATACTAATAGTCGTTTTTTTCATTGTGAATTCTTTAGACTTTTGAATGATAAAGAAGGTCTTGGAAAAAAAGGAGATATAATTGGTCTTGAAGTAAACATGCGTCCACCAGGGGGATATACACCTGATATGATGAATTTTGCAAATGATATAGATGTTTATCAAATATGGGCAAATATGGTAGCATATAATCAAGGATATTTTGATAATCAATCTAGACCATATAATTGTGTATATGCAGCCAGAAGAGATAGTCACAGATATGTTTACAGTAAAGAGGAAACTTTAGCTAAATATAGGGATAATATAGTAATGAAAGAAAGAATGCCAGATATATTCTCAGTAGCTATGGGAAATGACATGCTTACTGCAAGATTTTGTGATATAGAAGAATGTTTTGAATTTATTGATTTCTATTTGGAAAAATATTAAAATATAGGAGGATACAGAATATGCATACAGCTTATTATAAAGAGTACAGTCATATATTGGAAAGAGAAATGGAATTTACAGTATATGGACATAGTGGAAAACCATGTATAGTTTTCCCTGCACAAGATGGAAGATTTTATGATTTTTTTAATTTTGGAATGGTGGATGCTGCTTCAAAATTTATTGAAGAAGGAAAGCTTCAGCTTTTTTGTGTAGATGGAATAGACTGGGAAAGTTGGTCACAAATAGGTGGTGATTATCATTGGAGAATAATGCAGCATGAGAAATGGTTCAATTATATCATAGAAGAAGCTATACCCAAATTCAGAGAAATTTATGGAGAAACTTCTGGGGAATATTATAGAGGGAAATTTTTTACAACTGGTTGCAGTATGGGTGCATATCATGCATTAAATTTTTTTCTTCGACGTCCAGATTGCTTTGATGGGGTAATTGCTTTAAGTGGGCTTTATCATGCAGGATATTTTTTTCCAAATTATAACAATGAAATAATCTATAATAATTCTCCAGTTGATTATATGAGAAATATGCCATGGAATCACTATTATTTAAATATGTATAGGAATTCAAAAATAATACTTTGCTGTGGACAAGGTAGATGGGAAAAAGAATGCATAGAGGATACAAATAGTCTTAAAGAGAGTTTTAAACATCTTCAAGTGCCAGTATGGACAGATTTTTGGGGATATGATGTAGATCATGATTGGCCATGGTGGAAGATACAGTTTCCGTATTTTTTAGATATAGCATTATAATTTACTGAAGGAGCTTATTATGGTTTTAAAACATGAGATTTTTATTGAACCTTTTGGTTTGAATAGACTTTTACATATATATATTCCTGATGATATAAAAAAAGGGGAGAAATTTCCTGTAATGTATATGTTTGATGGACATAATTTATTTTTTGATTCAGATGCAACTTATGGAAAATCTTGGGGAATAAAAAAATTCTTAGATAGCTCTAATACAAGAATAATGATTGTAGGACTAGAATGTAATCATGAAGGAAATAAAAGACTCTGGGAATTTTCTCCTTATTCTTTTAAAGATAAATATTTTGGAAGTGTAAAAGGATATGGTAAAATACTAATAAATTGGATAGCTGACTATTTAAAACCTATGATAGATGAAAATTTTCCAACACTTTCAGAAAGAAAATTTACTGGTCTTGGAGGAAGTTCTATGGGGGGCTTAATGTCAGTTTATGGAACTGCTATAAGATCAGATATATTTTCTATGGGAGCTTGTCTTTCACCTTTTTATGAGCATATATTTAAAAAACTTGTAGAAGAACTTTCAAAAGCAGAAGTAAACCCAGAAACAAAATTTTATATCAGTTGGGGAAGGTATGAAGTACATTCTAAGAAACAATTAGCTGTAGAGTCTGAAAAAAATTTGATTATAAGCAGAATACTAACATTTAAAGGAGTTCAAGTATTTCCACATTTAATGGTAGAAGGTGGACATAATGAAACTTCATGGGAAATGGAAAACCCCATATGGATGACAGAATTAGGGCTTATAAGATAATAAAAAATTTGGAGGGGTATATATGTATTATAGTATTTTTTTAGAAACAGAAAATGATCCTGTAATAAAGAAATGGCTTAATATAAATACTAAAGATGAAATTATTGAAGTATTAAGGAAATTAACTGATGAAGAAGTAAAGAAAATACAAATAGTTGAAACTTCTATTGAAGCTACTGGAGAATATGAGCTTATAAAAAGATTTATTAAAGAAACTCAAATTTTAGGAGAAAAATTCTTTAATGAAAAATATCCTTTTTATTATGCTAAAGATATTACAAATGAAATTGTAGAAAGGTAATATCAAAAAAAATTTTTAAAATTACTTTTTTTAATTTACTGGGAGGGGAAAGGGAATAATGATACTTCATTTAATGAAAAAATTGTTTATGTTTTTTTATATACCTGTTGCTGCTAATGTTCCTTTACTCATATATTCTTATTATAAGAATACCATGAATATTTTATTAACAATTTTATTTAGTTTATTAATATTTGCTTTATGGATATATCTTAATATTTTTCCATATAAAAAAGAAGAACATGCTGGGAAAAGATTGAGAATAATGATAGGTGGGAGAGCTCTGTGTTTTTATTCTCTTTATGGATTTTTAGTTCAAGTGGGTATAATTATATTTTTATATCCATTATTTAAAAAAGAAATTTATAATGAAATACTATGGTTTAATAGCTTATATGCTTTAGGAATAATCTTTTTTCTTTTTCTTAATGGAATCATTCGTATTTTTTTTACTTCGAAATGGTTGAGTTTTAGAAAAAGAATTTTATTAATAATAACTATTTGGATACCATTGATAAACATTTTAGTTCTTTTTTATATTTTAAAAATTATTAAATGTGAATATGAATTTGAATGTTATAAGGTATCTTTAAGGGAAATGAGAGCTGAATCAGATATATGCAAAACAAAATATCCAATAATACTTGTACATGGAGTAGGATTTAGAGATTTTAGACACTTTAATTATTGGGGACGAATTCCAAGAGAATTAATAAGATATGGTTCTTCTATTTATTATGGAAATCAAGAAGCATTTGGAACTATTGAATATAATGGAGAAGATATAAAGAAAAAAATATTAGAAGTGATAGAAGAAACTGGTTGTGAAAAAGTTAATATAATAGCACATTCTAAAGGTGGATTGGATTCACGTTATGCTATAAGTGTACTAGGAATGGATAAATATACAGCTTCACTCACAACAATAAGCACTCCTCATAGAGGATGTCTTTTTGTTGATAAAATATGTAAACTACCAGAAAAGATTTATAGGTGGATTGCTAAATTTTATGATAATATGTTTAAAAGATTAGGTGATAAAAATCCAGATTTTTATGGTGCAATGCATCAATTTACAACATATAATAGTAGAGAATTTAATAAAAATGTAATTGATTCTCCTTTGGTATATTATCAAAGCTATATTTCTATAATGAAAGATTCTTTGAGTGATGTTTTACTTACTATTCCACATTTTTTTATTAAAACTTTAGATGGAGAAAATGATGGATTAGTAAGTATACCTTCTGCTAAGTGGGGGAATTTTAAGGGTGTCATAAGAAATAAATATCATAGAGGGATATCTCATGGTGATATCATAGATTTAAAAAGGCAAGATTATAAAGGATTTGATGTTGTAGAATTTTATGTACAGCTTGTTTCTGAATTAAAAAAAATGAATTTTTAAAAGAGGAAGCTAGTTGCTTCCTCTTTTGTAGTTAGATATCTTTTATTTTTTCTGAAATATATCTGCTCGGGCTCATTTCTTCTTTCCAGTAAGGATCAGAGATATTAAAGTTTTTTCCATATATTTCAAGAAGTCTTTTTAAAGAATTTCTTGGAATATAAGTATCTATTCCCATAAATTTAATTTCTTTTAATGTAGAGTTTGAAAGCTTATAAACAGAAATAACTCCATTTTTATCTTCAAGATAGCATATTACTTTATTATCTTCTCTATCAAAAAGAAATATTTCTATTTCAATTCCTTTGTATTCATACTTGATATTTTTAAGACCTTCATTTTTTAAACTCAAAGAAGAGATTCTTTTAAATCCTTCATTTTCTATGTCTATTATAAATTTTGGAATGAGTTCTTCTTTCATTATTCCAATATCAAAGTTGATATCATGTCCTATAAAGTTATTTTCTCTGATTTTTCCAAGGAGCGTTCCAAATTCCAACCAATATTTCACACCAGTTTTTTTAGATATTTTATTCAATATTTCAAGAACTTCCTTACCAGTTAAAAGTAAATTTTCACCTTGTTTTTCTTTTCTTATTGAATCTTTTCTTTTTTTATTATAACTCTTATTTCTTATATATTTTATTGAAAGATCAAAAATTATCTTAAAAAATATATTTACAAGAATAATCATTACAGATATTGCAGCAGCAGTTCCTATATCTCCAGCATCATTTTTACTTATCATCACTACAGATATAAGTCTTGTTTTTGATGTATAAAGGAAAATAACTGCTGAAATAGTTATCATAGAATTTATAAAATAATATGAAAAGCTTTCAAGAATAGAATCTATTGATAGAGGAATTATAACTTTAAAAATAGTTCTATACCATGAAACTCCCATTATATTAGAAATAGTTTCATACTCATTGTCCAAAGTTTTTAATCTTGCAGTTATAGTAAGAAAAGGTGTTGCAAAGAAATGGATTATATTTGCAAGGATAATTATTCCAAAACTTCCATACAGGAAATTTAATATATTATCTTTAGAGTTAAAGAAGAAAATATATGCAAGCCCTATTGTCAATCCAGGAATGGCATTGGGAAGTATAGAAAGAAAATATCCTATTTTTCTTACAATAATATATTTTTTTTCTCTTTCAACTACATATGCTGTAAGGAAACACAAAATAGTACCAAACACTGCAGAAAAAATTGATACAAAAATACTATTACCAAAAATCTTCCAGACACTTTCTCCCATTATAGTAAAAGTATATGACTTAAGAGTCAAGCTCATATCATAAGGCCAAGTTTTTACAAGAGAAGCAAAAATAACTATTGCAAAAAAAGATATTATAACTAAACTTAAAATATAATTAAAAAACTTAAAAAAAGTGTCTCTTACTTTATTTTCCTTTATGATATATCTAGTAGATTTTGAATCTATTTTTGAACTTTTACTTTTAATAACAATATCAAATATAAAAGCAAAGAGAGCAGGGATTATGAGAAGTATTCCAACAGCTGATCCCATAGAGAAGTTTTGCTGTCCTATCACTTCTTCAAATATATCAGTAGCAAGAACATTATAGTTTCCTCCTACAACTTTAGGTGCTCCAAAATCTGTAAAGCTTAAAGTGAAACCAGAAAAAAAACAAGTTATTAATGTATACTTAACATTTGGAATAGTTATTGTAAAAAATTGTTTTAATTTGCCTACTCCCATTATTTCAGCCATTTCATATTTTCTATAATCTTCTGAATCAAAAGCTAATACTAACATAAAGAAAAGTATTGGAAATATAAAAATAGTTTCTGCAAAAACTATTCCCCAGAATCCATATATGGATATTGAAAGATTAAAAGTTTTAGTTATAATTCCCTGTCTTCCAAAAAGATATATAAGAGCAATACCATGTGTCATAGTTGGAGAGAATAAAGGTAAGAGAGCAATCCCTTTTAAGAGAGATCTTCCTCTTAAATTACTTCTATTTATCCCATAAGAAAAAAGGAAAGCAAAAGCTATTGTAAGAATAGTTACAGTTATAGAAACTTTTAAACTATTAGTAAGAGAACTTGCTGTAACTGGATCATTAAAATATTCAGCAAAATTGTTCAACCCTATATAATTTCCATTTTTACTTTGAAAAGCTTTTATAAAGAGATTAGATATAGGAAAAATTATAGAAATAATAAGAAAAATAATTAAAATTAGAGACAAAATTATTTTTATTAGTTTATCTTTTTTCATGAAATGCTCCTAAATATTATTTTTTTCATTTAATTTGATATAAAGAAAATCATTGATTTTAAGGTTTAATTTTTCTTTTTCTTTAGATAATATATCAATGTAAATATTTTCTCCAAATAATTCTAAAGTGACTCTATAAAAAGCACCTCTAAATTCAATACTTTTAATAGTTCCTCTATATGTTTCTTCTTTTTTTTCTATAAAATATTCTACATCTTCAGGTCTTACAGTGTAGATATCATTGTTTTTATCAGTAATAAAATTTATTTTTCCTATAAAATCAGCTACAAATATGTCTTTTGGCTTATTGTATACTTCTTCTGGCGTTCCAAATTGAACTATTTCACCACCATTGATGATAGCAATTTTATCTCCCATTGTAAGAGCTTCTTCTTGATCATGAGTTACCATAATTGTAGTAATTTTTAAGTTTTGCTGAATTTCTCTTATTTCTTTTCTTAAAGACTCTCTTACTTTAGCATCAAGAGCTGACAAAGGTTCATCAAGGAGTAAAATATTTGGTTCAAGAGCTAGGGCTCTGGCTAAAGATACTCTTTGTTGCTGACCTCCACTCATTTCATCTGGATATTTGGAAATTATATGATCAAGGCCAACCATTTTAAGAACTTTCATAATTTTTTCTTTTCTTTGATATTTATCTTTTATTTTCTTTTTTAACCCATATTCAATATTTTCAAAAACTGTCATATTTGGAAAAAGGGCATAGGATTGGAATACCATACTTAAATTTCTCTGAGAAGGTTCTAAAGTTGTTATTTCTTTTTCATTGACTAGGATGCTTCCAGAATCAAGTTTTTCAAGCCCAGCTATTATACGAAGCAGAGTTGTTTTTCCACAACCACTTGGACCTAGAAAACATATAAATTCTCCTTTTTCTATTTCTAAATTAATACCTTTTAAAACTTCCACTTTATTAAATTGTTTTTTTACATTTTTTATAATCAAGTAAGGCATTTTTATTCTCCTTTACCATATCTTTTTTCCCATTCTTTAAGTAATCTTGATCTGTTTTCTGATGCCCATTTGAAATCTATTTTAGCTAATTTTTCTTTAAAGTTTGCAGGATAACCTTCAAGTTTTGTATTTATACCTTTATATGAAACTAATCCAATATTTTTTGAATATTCTTCCATCATTTTTTTTGAAAGAGCCCAATTAATAAAATCAATAGCTTCAGGTTTGATTGTATCTTTTTTTATAAGAGCAATTCCTTCCATATCCCAGCCATATCCTTCACTAGGGAGAATAGTAACTATAGATTCATTAGTCTTTCCAAGTCTCATACTCTCACTATCCATTCCAACACCAATTAATTGTTCACCTTGCATAGCCATTTTAACTGGTGCACTTCCAGAATGAGAATATTGAGATATATTTTTATGAAGTTGATCCATATATTCCCAGGCCTTTTCTTCTCCCCATATACTTATCCAACCTAATATTGTAAGATAACCTGTTCCAGAAGAAGCAGGATCTGGCATAACAATCTCTTTATGATATTTTTTATCAAGAAGATCAATATAAGAGCTAGGAAGAGACATATCTTTTACTGCAAATTCATATTTATTGGCTGTGATGGCAGAAGTCCAAGCTGTCATACCTGTCCATTGGGGTTTTTCATTAATAGAATCAATATATGTAGGATCAATATTTATTAACCAGTCATTGTTTAATTCGGCTAGTTTCTCCTGATCTGCTAAATCAATTAAATTAATACTTGCCATTCCCCATAAAACATCAGCTACAGGATTATTTCCTTCAGCAATGACTTTAGCAGCAATAGCTCCTTGAGAATCTCTGATTATATTAAGTTCTACATCAGGAAAATCTGCTTTGTATATTTCAATATAGTGATTTAAATATTCTTCTTCTAATCCAGTATAAACATTTAAGACAGTTTTATTTTCTTTATTACCACATCCAAAAAGGAATGCAGAAAGAATAAAAAGAATAAAAGTTTTTAATAGTTTTTTCATAATTAGTTTTCTCCTTTTTCTAAAAGTTTAGGGTAAATAGTCTCCATTACTCTGTTCAGCTGAAATTCATCGTCTATTTCAGACCAAATAATACCATCAACTCTTTTACAAATAATCTTTCTATCTTTTGCTATTTTCTCCATACAATATTCATAACCTAATTTAAGATTTTTTTCATCTTCAAATTTTTTAAACATAAGCTGGCATAATTCATTTGATAGTTTTTGTAGTCCTGTAAGTTCTCCATATTCTCCTTTGATTTCAAACAGATTGAAAGTAAGCTTTCCAATACTATTATCCACTATTTCAAAATAATAATCATCTGACATTTTTTTATCTTCAGATAAGAGTATTGTATCTTTTTCAGTAGTATTTATCAGTATATCTAGACAATTTTTTTCATATATGAGATCTCCTTCTAAAAGAAGAATATCTTCATTGCCAATCAACTCTTTAGCGCAATAAAAACTTCCCATACTGCTTGTATTAGTATAGTTGTTATTTTTTATTGTAATAATGCTGCTGTATTTTTTTTTAAGAGATTCAAAAAAATAATCTAAATGACCAGTAACCAGTATTATTTTTTTAATACCTGAATCTAGTAGTTTTTCTATTGATCTTTCAATAAGAGATAATCCATTTATTGTTAAAAAAGGTTTAGGAATTTCATCATTGGTTACTCCTTTAAGTCTTGTTCCCATACCTGCAACAAGTATCACTGCTGTTTTCATAAATCTTTCTCCTTTTTATCTAAACACCTTAATATATTGTTTTTTACATATCTATACTGTTTCTGATTATCTATTTCTCCCCATATTTTCTCTTTAGAGGATATGCATTTTAAATCTGGGAAAATATTTTTGTCTAAAAAACTATATTCATAAAAAAATAGTTTATTTTCTATCTGGGTAAATTTATCCAACATTTTTAAATATGAATTATATTTTAATTTGCTGATCCCTATAAGTTCTCCTGAAATTTTTTCAAGACTATATTTTCCTTTAGATATATTTAGAAGTTCTCTGTTTTTTGTAGTAACATAAAGAGAATCTTCTTTATCAGATATAGATGTATCAATTATTGTTACATTTTTTTCTTTAGAATTTAGTAGAAGTGAAATTAAATTTTCTTCAAAGACAAGGTCTCCTTCCAAAAGAATGAAATCTTCTTGCAAATATTTTCTCAAGAGATAAAGAGAATACATATTTCCTGTAGTTTTATATTTTTTATTCTCTACAATTTTAATATTTAAATATTTCTTTGATAATTTTTTATAGTATTCCGCTTTATATCCAGCTACAATTATTACTTTTTTAATGTTATGTTTTAATAATAGTTTTATTGTTCTTTCAATAAGTGTGGAATCAAATATTTCAAGAAATCCTACAGGTTTATTAAAGTCCAAAGTTTCACCAGCTGCAAGAATAACAGCAGTTTTTATAGAACTTTTATCAGAATTTAAAAGTTCTTTACCAGAATTAGTAATAAAGTATTTTGTTTTCCTATAAGAGATAATTTCTTTAGTAAGATAACCATCATCTAAAAGAGAGTTAATATATTTATTAACGGAACCAAGAGAAATATTCAAATATTCAGATATTTTTCTCTGGCTGACTACATTATTTTCACCTATAAGAGATATGATTTTTCTTTTTATTTTAATCACCACCCAACACTAAAAATGAACGATAATATTTTCACACTGTGAACGATTTTTGTCAAGAATAAAATATCTACAATTCTCAATTTTAAAATTAAAGGCATTTAAAAATGATTTTTTTTTTGATATTAAAGAAATTATTTAGGATAAAAGAGGAAATAAAAACTATCAAAATAAAAAGTTATATAAAAAATATTTATATTTGAAGGTGTTAATTTACATTAAATAATGTTAATATATAGACTGAGAAAATTTGTTAGGAGGATATTGAGTTGGAAAGTATAAGAGCAGTAATCAATTTTGTAAATAATTTGTTATGGGGTAAAAATATTCTGGTAGTAATGCTTATAGGAACAGCAGTTTATTTTACTTTTAAAACAAAATTCATGCAATTTAGATTATTTGGAGATATAATAAGAATATTAAAAGGAAATGGAGACGAAAAAAGAGATGGAGTAAGTTCTTTAGAGACTTTTTTCTTAGGAACAGCCTGCAGAGTAGGAGCAGGAAATATATCTGGAGTTGTAGCAGCAGTTTCTATTGGAGGACCAGGAGCACTTTTTTGGATGTGGCTTGTAGCTCTTCTTGGAGCAGCGACATCTTTTGTTGAATCAAGTCTTGCAGTAATGTATAGGACAAAAGTAAAAAAGGGAGAATATCAAGGAGGAACTCCTTGGATTATAAAGAAGAGACTTAATATGAAATGGTTGGGGGCTGTATATGTAGTAGCATCTATCATTTGCTATATAGGAGTTATACAAGTAATGTCTAACTCTGTAACTGAATCAGTTGTAAGTGCTTATGGATTTGATCCTAAAATAATAGCAGTCATATTAGCAATTGTTGTTGGTTTGATCATATTTGGAAAGAGCAAAAAAGATAAAATAATATTAGCTCTCAATAAAATAGTACCTGTAATGGCTGTTATGTATCTTTTAGTAGTAATTTATGTTATTTTTACTAATATAACAGGAATTCCAGCAATGATAGGAAATATATTCTATCAAGCTTTTGGAGGAAAGGAGTTTCTAGGAGGAGCAGTTGGTGGAATAATTATGCAGGGAGTGAGAAGAGGACTGTTTTCTAATGAAGCAGGAAGTGGAAATTCTAATTATGCAGCAGCAGTAGTCGATATAGATGAACCAGCAAAACAAGGGATGGTCCAAGCATTAGGTGTTTTTGTAGATACACTTGTAATATGCAGTGCTACAGCATTTGTTATTCTTTTAGCAGATACAGAGGTAATAAATGGTTTTACAGGAATGACTCTTTTTCAAGAATCTTTAAAAAGTCATATAGGTTGGATTGGAATACCATTTACTGTAGTGGTATTATTTTTCTTTTCTTTGAGCACGATATTAGGTGTTACATACTATGGAAAAAATGCCATGAATTTTATAAGTACAAAACCAATTGTGAAGGAAGTATATCATATAGTAGTAGTCCTGATGGTATATATTGGAGGGATAGAACAAAATTTCTTTGTGTGGTCTTTGGCAGATTTTGGACTGGGAATAATGACTGTAATTAATATAATATGCATTATTCCAATTTCTGGTGAGGCTTTAAATGAATTAAAAAAGTATGAAAAAAAACTTAAAAATGAGAAAAGAGCCTAAAAGGCTCTTTTATTTTTTCCAATAATATTCATTTCTTGGTCTTCCAATTTTTCCATAGATAATTTTTAAATCAACCATTTTTATTTCTACAAGATAATTCATATATTTATTTACTGTTTGAGAAGCAAGACCAGTAGCTTCTGATATTTCTTCAATTGTAATATAAGAGTCTATCTGTTTCATTTTATTTTCTATTAAAGAAATAGTATTTACACTTATTCCCTTTTTATAATCACCATATTTCTCTTTTTTGGTTGTAGAGATTTCTGAAGAAGAAATTTTCTCTTTCTTCTTGTTAAGATGAACATTTACCCTTGAGTATAAATCAAGTACTTTAATAGGTTTTATAGCAAAATCATTAGCTCCAGCAAGAAAAAATTCTTCTGCAATATTTTCTAATCCTTCAATAGTAAGAGCTATAATAGATACATCTTCATTCATTTGTCTTATTAATTTTACTCCTAATACTCCATTTATATATGGCATGTGATAATCAATTATTATAATATCAAGTTCTTTGGTATTGACTATTTTTAAAGCTTCCTCCATTGAGAGAGCTGTATAAACCTCCCAGTCTTTCATAAGAAAAAACTCTGAAACAGCAAAGATAATATCTTTAGAGTCATCTATAATAAGAATTTTATTTTTCACTTCCTAAAACCTCCCCACACATAATGATATATACTCCAATACCTCTTTTTTTTCTGTTTCGAATAAATAATTTACATTTGTGTTCTTCCATAACTGTTTTTACAAAGTTTAATCCTACTCCACTGGAATTTTTAGTTGAAAAACCATTTATAAAAGCATTTTCAAGTTCTTTTTCAGACATTCCTTTTCCATAATCCTCAATTTTTATGAGTACAAATTGTTTATAATCTTTAATAGTAAGTTCAATTTTATTATTTTCATATTCTGTAAAGGCTTCATAAGAATTTATAATAAGATTAGTAATAGCTCTTGAAAAAACTATTTTATTAACTTTTATTTTTCTTTTTGTACAATAATTGTTATAACTTAAAAATTCAATACATTTATGTGTAGAAAGATAAGAGAGAATAAAATTAAATACTTTATTTATATCAATAGGATTCTTATGAGTATCTCTTAAAATTTCAGATACCATTATATTACATCTTTCTAAAGATTTTTCAATTCTATTATAGTAATCTTTTTTCTTTTTATTATCTTCTTGCATATTAAGTATTTCAATAAGTGTTCCCATGGAGAATAATGGAGTTTTCAAATCATGTACTAGGTATTGAATTTCTTTTAAATATCTATTTTCAACTTCTTGTAATTTAAGATCTGAAATGGCTTTAGTCATATCCTTCTCTTTTTCGTAAATATTCTGACGTCTTTCTTGTTCGAAGAATATAAGAAGTAAGGTTATGGAAAAAATGAAAAAAAGTATAAAAAATAAAAAACCAATTAAGTTTAAGATATTATCAGCTTCCATTAAAGAAGATATATCCTTTAAATCAAAAAAGATTTCCCCAGTTGATTTATAATCCAATACAGAAAAATACTTTGTAATATCAAGCCATTGAATACCAGTAAAAACAAGAAGAAGCACAATGTTTCGTTTAAATAAACTGATATTTTTAAAACGATTGCTTGAGTGAAATGCAAGATAAATCATTTCAAGTATGGATACTTTGCCAAAATAATAATCCATATCATAATAGACTTTATATATTATAAAATAAATTATTTGAATTATCAATATTCCAAATATAACTTTTAAAGTATTGTTTAATTTTTCATTTATTTCTATTTCCATAGAATCCATAAGAAGAAAAACAGAGAAGAATATAGGAAATGATTTTATTGTGTTTAAAAAAACTAAACCAAATGCAGCATGAAGGAGATACTCTTTATCCCAAAAGTCAATACTTTTTTCTAAAGAATCATAAATATCAAAATTTTTATACAATAAAAAATTTGGCAGAATAATACTGATTAATACCATTAATATTCCTAATGAAAGTTCTGTTTTATGAATTTTAATATGAATTTTTTTTCCTAAGATTTTCATGATCTTTCCCCTTGAATCTAAAAATTATTAAAATTCTTTTTATGATTACAAATTAAATTAATGATACCATATTTTAAGTAAAAATAGTAGAAAAAAGATGAGAGGAAAAAGAGAAAAAAGAGAAATAAAAGTATAAGATTTACTTTTTATATATCTTGAAATATACTTAATAGTAGGTAAAATGATAAAAAAATTTAAAAATAGAACAAAAAAATAAAAAAGGGGGAACATATGATTTCATTAAAGAGATTCATGAAAATTGGTAGTGTAATAGTTGGCTTAATGGTAAGTGTTTTTACAGCATCCAATGCAGCACATCCATTAAATCTTTATGGAAGAGATGCTGAAGGAAAAAATGGAGTAGTGGCAGCAGCTAAACCAGAAGTATCACAAATAGGAGTAGAAGTATTAAAAAAAGGTGGAAATGCTGTAGATGCTGCAGTGGCAACTGCATTTGCTATTAGTGTTTTTGAACCAAATGCCTCTGGAATAGGTGGAGGAGGATTTATGTTAATCAGAATGGCTAAGACAGGGAAAACAGTAGTCATAGATTACAGAGAAAAAGCTCCAGCTAAAGCTACACCTGATATGTTTGTACTTGATGAAAATGGAAAGGTAGTAAATGATGAAATAACTGTTGGAGGAAAAGCTTCAGGAGTTCCAGGGACAGTAGCAGGGCTTTTGACTGCATTGGAAAAATATGGAACAATGAAAAGAGCTGATGTTATGGCTCCAGCTATAAAATTTGCCAAAGAGGGTATTCCTGTAACTGTAAATTTAGAAAGTATAATAAAAGATAATTATGAAAAACTTACACAATTCGATGCAGCAGCAGAAATATATTTAAAAGATGGACTTCCTTATGAAATTGGAGATACTATAAAAAATCCTGATTTAGCAACAACTCTTACAAAGATATCAAAAGAAGGTAAGAAAGCTTTTTATGAAGGTGAAGTAGCTAAAAAAATAGCTGATGAAGTTCAAAAGCAAGGTGGTCTTATGACTGTTGAAGACCTAAAAAATTATGCAATAGAAGAAAGAGAACCAGTAGTTGGAAAATATAGAGATTATACAATTATTTCTTGTCCACCAGCAAGTTCTGGAGGTACTCATATAGTACAGCTTTTAAATATGGTTGAAAACTATGATTTAAAAGCAATGGGTGATAATACTCCTGAGAGCTGGCATGTATGGGCTGAAAGCATGAGACAAGCTTTTGCAGACAGAGCAGAGTATATGGGAGATACAGCTTATGTAAAGGTTCCTTTAAAAGGACTTACTTCTAAAGAATATGCAAAAGAACTTGTGAAAAAAATAGACTTAGAAAAAGCTGGAAAAGATGTAAAAGCTGGGGACCCTAGCAAATATGAAAGTGGAAGTACAACTCACTTTTCTGTAATGGATAAAGAAGGAAATATGGTTGCAGTAACTCAAACTATTAACTATTTCTTTGGTTCTGGAGTAGTAGTTCCAGGAACTGGAATAATGATGAATAATGAAATGGATGATTTTGTTCCTCAAAAAAATATGAAGAATTCAATTGAAGGTGGAAAAAGACCTCTAAGTAGTATGTCACCTACTTTGGTCCTTGATCCTAAAAATAGACCACTTATGACAATTGGTTCTCCAGGAGCAACAAGAATTATACCAGCAGTAGCATTGACTATAAGTAATGTAATAGACCATGGAATGACTATTCAAGAAGCTATTAATGCACCAAGAATAGCCCAATTTCAATCTGGGAAATTGAATATTGAAGGAAGAGTATCACTTGAATCATACAATAAATTGGGAGAAATGGGACATGAAATAAATGTAAGAGATAGTTATGATGCTTATTTTGGTGGAGTTCATGGAGTAATGATGGATTACAATACAAAAACTCTTCATGGTGGAGCAGATCCAAGAAGAGATGGACAAGCAGCATCATTCTAATTTAAAGATATAAATTATAAACTGCTTCTGAAAGTTTTTAGAAGCAGTTTATAAAAATAAAAAATTGGGAGGAAGAATAATGAAAAAAAGATTCTTTTTTGCAAGTGTCATAGCCGCATTAGCTTTGTCACTAACTACATATGCCACTACTCAATCTAGTTTAGATTCTAAAAAGACAACTTCAGTAGTTCAACAATCAAAAGAATGGGTTCCTTATGATGCAGCAGGAAATATTTTAAGAAGCGACAGAGATGCAACAGGTATAAATGGAGTTGTTTCAACTGGAAAATATGAAGCAACAAAAATAGGTGTAGATATAATAAAACAAGGTGGAAATGCAATAGATGCTGCAGTTGCTGCTGGCTTCGCTTTAGGAATATGTGAACCACAATCTTCAGGAATAGGTGGAGGAGGATTTATGGTAATCCGTTTTGCCAAAACTGGAGAAACTAAATTCATAGATTTTAGAGAAATAGCTCCTAAAAATGCAACACCAGATATGTGGAAAGAAGATAAAGATGGAAATGTAATAGGAAATGAAAAAGTTGTTGGTGGAAAATCTGTTGGGGTTCCAGGAGAAGTAAAAGGAATGCTTTATGCTTTGGAAAAATATGGAACTATGTCAAGAGAAAAAGTAATGCAACCAGCAATAGATTTAGCAGAAAATGGATATAAAGTGTCTGCTGTTTTAAATAGAGATATGAAGAATTCTTTTGAAAGAATAGAACAATATCCAGAAACAGCTAGTATATATTTAGATGGAGGTCTTCCTTTTGAAGTTGGATCTACATTAAAAAATTCTGATTTAGCAAATACATTAAGAAAAATAATGAAAAATGGAGAAAAAGCTTTCTATGAAGGAGAGATAGCAGAAGCTATAGTAAAATCAGCACAAGATGCTGGTGGACCATTAACTATAGAAGATATGAAAGATTATAATATTAGGGTTAGCGATCCATTAGTAGGACATTATAGAGGATATGAAATAATAACATCAGCACCACCTTCATCAGGAGGAGCTCATATAGTACAAATTCTTAATATTTTAGAAAATTACGATATGAAAAATATAAAACCAGGGTCAGCAGAATATTATCATTTATTCTCAGAAGCTATTAAAATGGCTTTTGCAGATAGAGCAAAATTCTGTGGGGATACTGAATTTGTAGATGTTCCTGTTGAAGGAATAATTTCTAAAGATTATGCAAAAGAACTTGTAAAAAAACTAGATATGAAAAAATCCAAAGATTATTTAGCAGGGGATCCATGGAAATGGAATGAATCAAAAGATACAACTCATTATTCAATAGTTGATAAAGAAGGAAATATAGTAGCAGTAACAAAAACAGTAAATGATGTTTTTGCATCTGGAGTAGTAGCTAAAGGAACTGGAATACTTTTAAACGATGAAATGGATGACTTTGATACTGGACATGGAAAAGCTAATTCAGTGGAACCAGGAAAAAAACCTCTAAGTTCAATGAGTCCTACAATAGTATTGAAAGATGGAAAACCAGTAATGAGCTTAGGGGCTCCAGGATCTACTAGAATAATTACAGGAGTAGCTCAAGTAATAAGTCTTGTTCTTGATTATGGAATGGATATTCAAGAAGCAATAGATTTTCCAAGAATTCATGATGATTATCAAAAATTAGTCTATGAAACAAGAATAGATCCAGCAGTTATAGCTAAATTAAAGGCTATGGGACATAATGTTGTAGAAGAGGGAGAATGGTTTGAGTATCCATGTGTTCAAGGAGTAACAATGGGAGAAGATGGAAAACTTAGAGGTGGAGCAGACCCAAGAAGAGATGGAAAAGCTTTAGGATTTTAATAGTAAAATATTTATTTAGCAAAGACAATAATAAATACAGGAGGAATAAATAAAATGAAAAAATTATTAACAGTATTGATGTTTGTTTTAACAGCAATAGCAGCAATAGCAGCAAAATTTGAAAAACCTATTATGCTTACTTCAGTAGGACAAAGTGCTGATGTACAAATGGTAAAAGCTTTATTAAAAAAAGGTGGATTAGAAGCAGGATTTGATAAATCAATAACAGCAGAGGGATTAACAAATGAAAAAACTTTAATACTTGCTATTGGAGGAAGTTCAAAAGGACTTGGAGCAGCTGGAATAAAAGTTGAAGATGAACTTGACAGAACAGCTAAATTAATAAAAGGTGCAAGAGATAAAGGAATAAAAATAATTGGAATGCATATTGGAGGAGCAGCAAGAAGAGGAGAATTATCTGATAAATTTGTAAATGCAGCAGCACCAAATGTAGATTATTTAATTATTGTAGAAGAAGGAAATAAAGACGGTTTGTTTACAAAAATGTCAACTGAAAAGAATATTCCTATGGATACAGTTCCAAAGATTACTAATGCAGTAGATCCGTTGAAAAAAGCGTTTGAATAATTTGATTAATGGGGGGCAATATATTGTCCCCTATTATTTAAAGGAGGGAAAGAAAATATGTCACTTGAACTTATATTATTTTTAGCTATGGTAGCTGTCTTTATGATTGCATGTTTTGCTGCAAAACTGCCAGTGAGTATAGCTATGGTATTATCATCAATAACAGCAACATTAATAGCAGGAAAGGGTATTCCTATCAGACACTTGATTGAAGGTACTTTTGGATATATTGATACAATTCTTGTAATAGCAACAGCTATGATTTTTATGAAAGTTATTCAGGAAATAGGAACATTAAATGCATTAAGTGCATCAATAATACGTAAATTCCATAAAACACCTTGGCTTTTATTAGTACTATTAATGTTTATTTCAATGTTTCCAGGAATGATAACAGGATCTTCAACAGCATCTGTATTGACAGCAGGAAGCATTGTTGCACCTATATTAATGATTATAGGTATACCTATGGTGGAAACAGCTACTATAATAGCTTTAGGAGGAATTTTAGGTATGATAGCTCCTCCAGTAAATGTACCTGCCATGATTATAGGTGGAGGAATAGATATGCCTTATGTTGGATTTACTATTCCATTGTTGTTATTAACAGTACCAGTAGCTATATTTTCAGTATTGTATCTTGGACTGAAACATGTTAAAACAATAGATTATAGTGAAATAAAAAATGAAATAGATTTTACAGCAATTGATGAATATGGAGTAAAACTATATATCCCAATTATTATAGCTATATTTTTAATGACTATGGATAAAGTTGCTCCAAGCATATTTGGTTTGGGAATGCCTCTGATATTTATAATAAGTGCTGTATCAGGACTTTTTTGTGGTAAGAAGATAAATTTCTTTAAAGTTTCAAAAGAAGCAGTAAATCAAACTCTTCCAGTAATGGGAATACTTATGGGAGTTGGAATGTTTATTCAAGTAATGACATTGACAGGAGTAAGAGGATATATTGTTGTAAGTAGTTTAAGTCTTCCTCCATCTCTAATATATATAGCAATGGCTGTGACTATACCATTATTTGGAGCAGTATCATCATTTGGAGCTGCTTCAGTTTTAGGAGTTCCTTTTTTAATGGTATTTTTATCACAAAATCAAATTATTACTGGATCAGCTATATCATTTATAGCTTCTCTTGGTGATTTGATGCCTCCTACAGCACTTGCAGGAATATTTGCAGCTCAAGTGGTTGGAATGAAAGATTATAGTCCTGTATTAAGAAAGGCAGCAGTTCCAGCAATAGTTATCATAGTTTATTCTATAATTATGATAATTTTTTCTAATCAATTAGGTTCTATTATATATTAGGATGAGGTGATGAAAATATGATGATGTATATATATTTAGCTTTAGTTTTATATGTTTTAGTAATGGTTATTTTAAATCTATTAGAGGAAAAGGATTTAATGAAACAAGTAAATGCAGCTCTTGTTATAATTCCTCTATTATTGAGAATATTAATGATAAAATAAGGGGGAAAGAAAATGAAAGGAAATAGAGGAACAGGAATTGCAATGATTTTTCTTTCTCTGATTGTTGCATTTCTAGCAGGAAAAGAATTTTTAAAAATGAGAGAGCCAGAACCTATAGTTAAGGGAGAAGGAGTAACTTCAATGCAGAAATTAAGCGACTATCTTCCTGCTTTAAAAGGGACTTCTGGAGATAGTGATGTTTATATCCTTCAAGGAAAAGAAGAAGGAGGAAGTGTACTTGTACTTGGAGGAACTCATGGAAATGAACCTTCAGGATATATGACAGCAATACTTATGATAGAAAATTTAAAAGTGGATAAGGGAACTGTTTACATACTTCCAAGAACTAATGGAAGTGGACTTACACATAATGATCCTCAAGAAGGATCACCTCAAAGATTTACATTAAAAACTCCATATGGAGAAAGATGGTTTAGATACGGATCAAGAGCAACTAATCCTTTAGATCAATGGCCTGATCCTGATGTATATATTCATGCAGCATCTGGACAACAGCTTTCAGGAAATGAAACAAGAAATATTAACAGAGCATACCCAGGAAGACCAGATGGAACTTATACAGAAAAAATGGCTTATGCAATAACTGAAATGATAAGACAAAATAAAATTGATATGACTATTGACCTTCATGAAGCATCCCCAGAATACCCTGTAATCAATGCTATAGTATCTCATGAAAGAGCAATGCCAATAACTTCACAGGTAGTTATGAATATGGAATTTGATGATATAGCAATTGGATTGGAACCATCTCCAGTATCTTTAAGAGGACTTACTCATAGAGAATTGGGAGATTATACTGATACTTATGCTGTGCTTATGGAAACAGCAAATGCCGCTCAAGGAAGACTCAGAGGAAGAACAGATGAAGCTTTGGCTTTGACAGGGAAAGATCCAAGATATGTAGAAGCTCAAAAATTAGGAAGATTATTTGTACCTTATGATGAAAATGGACATCCTTTAGAAGAAAGAGTAGGAAGACACTTGACAGGAGTTGTTCAACTTGTTACAGTAATGGGTGAAAATGAACCTGAAAAAGAAATCATAATGGAAGGAGTTCCATCTTATTCTGAGCTTCTTGAAAATGGTGTAGGTCAATACTTAAAAGAGGTAAAATAATTTAAAAAGGAGTGTAAAGTTTGTTAAAAAATCTTTTATTAGTATTCATAATTAATTCTGTTATTTGCTGTGCAATTGAAAAAATTTCATTATCTGAAATTGATTATTTTAAAATTGGAGGAGGAAAGCCAGTAGTTATGGTAATTGCTGGAATACATGGTGATGAAATATCTGGAATAGAAAAAGCCAAAGAACTTAAAGAATATAAAGTTTCAAGAGGTACTCTTATAATTATCCCAGAAGCTAACAAAGAAGCAGTAAAAAGTGGAAATAGAACTGAATACTACATGAAAGATTTGAATAGAACTTTTTTTCAAAATAGTAATGATAAAACCTCTAAAATTACAAAAGAAATTGTAAAAGTAATAGAGGAATATAAACCTAATATAATATTAGATTATCATGAATCTTATTATAATTATGATGAAATTAAAGATCCAAATTTTTATATTGGAAATACTATAATTTTTCAGCAAAATACAATGGATGAATATCCAGAACTTATATTCAGCTTCCTTGAAGAGGGGTTCATTCCTCTTCAAGGAGCAGAAAAGGGAAGTTTGAATAAAGAAGTTTCAGAAAGAATGAACATTTCAGTGATAACAATTGAAAGTTCTAGAGAAGATAAAGTAGAAGTGAGAAAAGAAAAATATGAAACTGTTTTAAAAAAAGCCTTAAAATATTTAAAAATGGAGTAGATTATGGAAAAAATAATTCTTATACTATGTTTTATCTGTGTTGGATATCTTTTTTTTGAAAAAAGAAAAGCTGAGAGACAGAGAAAATCTTTTAAATATGTCATTCATATAAATGGAATAAGAGGAAAATCAACGGTTTCTAGACTTATAGATGCTGGAGTACGTTCTGGCGGCTATAAAACATTCACAAAAACTACTGGAACATCTCCTAGGACTATTTCTGTTTCTGGAGAAGAAAAAGAAATAAATAGAAGAGGTAAAGCAAATATAAAAGAACAGATAAAAGCAATAAATTGGGCTTACAGAGAAGGAGCAGAAGTTCTTATTTTAGAATGTATGGCTGTAAAACCAGAATTACAATATATATGTGAGAATAAAATATTAAATTCTGATATTGGAGTAATTACTAATGTGAGGGAAGACCATCTGGATGAGATGGGGAAAACTTTAGATAAGATAGCAGAATCTCTTTCTAATACAGTTCCAAAAAATGGAGCTTTTTTTACAAGTGATAAAAAATATTTTAAATTTTTTAAAAAAAAAGCTGAAGAAAAAAATTCTAAAGCATTTATAAATGAAAAAGAAAAAGAAGAATATTGGGAGATTGATTTTGCTAGTAATGTAGCATTAGCAATAGAAGTATGCAAGTACATGGGCATAGATGAAAAAAAAGCTTTAGAAGGAATGAAAAGCTATCATAAAGATCCAGGATGTTTAAAAACATTAGTATATAAAAATGAAAAAGGGCATAAAGTATTTTTTGTAAATGCTATGGCTGCAAATGATCCTAACTCTACAGATATAATTTTAGAAAGAATTTCTAAAAGATACTATTGGAATAATAAAAGATATCTTTTAGTAAATAACAGAGGAGACAGGGTAAGCAGATGGGAGCAATACATAAAATTTGTGAAAAGTGTTGAAGAAAAATTTGATAAAATAATAGTCTCAGGAGAGAATAGAGAACTTTTTAAAAAATATTTATTGAAAAATAAAGTAGATAAAAATAAAATAGAAATATTACAAAATGAAAAATATTTTGATGAAATAGAAGATGGAATACTTATTTTTGCTGTTGGAAATATATGTGGTCATGGGAAAAAATTAATAGACTATTTGGAAATCAGAGGAGAGATAATAGATGGCTAATGACATAATAATATTTGGTATCATATTGAGCATAATATTTTATGAAATAACAGAAATATCTCCAGGAGGATTAATTGTTCCAGCATATATAGCTTTTTATATAAATGACCCTCAAAGAATTACTGTAACTATAGTCGCAGGAATATTAACTTTTCTCATTGTAAAATTTATATCAAATCACACTATAATATATGGAAGAAGAAAATTTGCTCTGTGTATAATGATAAGTTTTATAATAAGGCTTGTGGTTAAATATTTTAATATTTATATAGTGAATGAGTATGAAGTATACATATTAGGGGGCAGTATAATAGGAATAATAATTCCAGGAATAATAGCACAAGAAATGGATAAGCATGGAGTTGTAAGAACTGTGTCTTCTCTTATGATACTTTCAATATTTATAAAAGCTGTAGTGGAAGTCATATATAAGGCAGGTGGAATGAATTGAACAAAAAAACTAATAATGTCATTCTTACAGTAATAGCCTTATTATTTATTTTTATTCAATATGGTTTAAAAAATAAAGAAATAAAAACAAAGAGTCCTTATTACAACGAAATGACTCAAGCTTCTGAAAAAATGAAAACTATGAGTATAGAAATAAAAAATGAAAGAATAAGAAAAGGAATAGCAATAGACAAAAATTTAGATATTAATGAAACTGGACTTATAGGAGAAGAATGGAGCAGAATAACAACTACTTTGGGAAATTTGGAAAGTAAAAGGACAAGTACAAATCCTGATTTTGCAGCTCTTATGGTAAAATTATTCAAAGAAAAAGGACTCAAAAAAGGAGATATAATAGCAGCAAATCTTTCGAGTTCTTTTCCAGCATTAAATTTATCTTTGATAGCAGCAGCAGATACTTTAGAACTAAATGCTATAATGGTAAACTCAGTTGGAGCTTCCACATATGGAGGAAATATTGAAGATTTTACATATCTTGATATGGAAAATTATCTCTTTTCTAAGGAGATAATTCAAAATAGAAGCAGAGGATTTTCTTTAGGGGGAATAGGAGATATAGGAAAGGAATTTGAAGAAGAAATAAAAGAAAAAATAATAGAAAAGAATAAAAAATATGGTCTTAAATTTTTTTATAATGAGAATTTAGAAGAAAATATAGAAGAAAGATACAACTATTTTGTGCAAGAAAGTAACAATCAGATAAAAGCTTTTATAAACATAGGAGGTAATCTTTTATCTATTGGAGATAGTGTAGATATTATAGTAAATTCTAAAATAATTTTAGATGAAAATACAAATATGAAAAGAGGGTTGATAGGAAAATTTTTAAAAGACAGAATCCCAGTATTTTATCTTCTAAACCTCAAAGGAATTACAGCAGCATATAACTTACCTTTTGATCAATACAATCTTCAAGACACAGAAAAGAACAATATATTTTTTGAGAAAAATATAAGTATCTGGAATTATTTAATTATTGGAATTTTCTTGATATTTGTATTAAAAATGATATTTATGAAAAAAAAATAAAAAAATTTACGAAAACTATTGAGTTTATTGAAAAAAAATGCTACTGTAATAGTAGTAGCAACACAATATCATATAAAATAGTTGGGAGTGATAAGAATGACAAAAAAAGAATTTGTAGAATTATTTGGAACTAAAGCTGGAATAAAAACTAAAGTAGAAGCGGACAAACTTACAAAAGCGTTTATAGATACTCTTGAAGAAATTTTAGTAAAAGGTGAAAATGTGTCATTCATAGGATTTGGAAAATTTGAAGCTGCTGAAAGAGCTGCAAGAACTTGTGTTAATCCACAAACTAAAAAACCTATGAAAGTAGAAGCTAAAAAAGTTGCCAAATTTAGAGCTGGAAAAAATCTATTAGAAAAAATGAATCCAGTTGTTGAGAAAAAAGCTACAAAATCTAAGAAAAAAGGAAAATAGTTAAATATTATGAAATAGCTGCTTACGGGCAGCTGTTTTTTATATAGTAAGTTATATTTTAATTATAAAATTTGATCTAATTTTTTATTAAAATAAAATTTATACAAAAAATAAAGTTGAAAACTTTAAAAAAATAAAGTTTTATGTACAAGATATAGAGAATTTTGAATTCTAGCTTTATACTTCTTTTTTTATATGATATAATTTAGAATAAGAAAAAATCTATTTTTAAAATTAGTAGAAGTTTATATAATCTGTAGAGGAAATGTAGACATAGGAGAGAAATTATGAAGGAAATATTATTTTTAGTTTTAGGTTATGTAATGGGAGCACTTCCTAATGGAGTATGGATAGGAAAATATTTTAAAAAAATAGATATAAGAGAACATGGAAGTAAAAATTCAGGAGCTACAAATGCATATAGAGTATTAGGTCCAAAATATGGTCTTATAGTATTGGCAGCAGATGCCTTAAAGGGATTTCTTCCACCATTTATAGCCAGCAGATATGGAGTGAGTGGAGACATGTTGTTGTTAATAGGAGTTTTGGCTATTGTAGGACATTCCCTTTCTTTTTTTCTGCATTTTAAAGGCGGAAAAGGAGTGGCAACAAGTTTAGGAGTATTTCTTTTTTTAATGCCAAATGTAACTCTTGCTTTGCTGATAGTTTTTATCCTTGTAGTTTATTTTACAAGATATATTTCATTGGGATCAATTGTTGCAGCAGCAGCACTGCCACTTTTAACTGCATTGAGTCCAGTTGGATATGGAATAGGGAAAACACCTCTTCTAGTGATGACTACCTTAATAGGAGTTTTTGTTATATACAGACATAGAACAAATATTAAAAGACTTATAGAAGGAACAGAAAATAAATTTAAGTTTAAATAAGGAGTGATTGGGATGAAAAAAGTAGTAATCATAGGAGCAGGAAGCTGGGGAACAGCCTTAGGACTGGTACTAGCTAGAAAAGGTTATGATATTACTTTATGGGAATTCAATAAAGAAAGAGCAGAAGAAATACAAAAAGATAGAGAAAATAAAAGATACTTACCTGGTATAAAGTTTCCAGATAATTTAAAGGTTACACATTTAAAAGAAGGGCTTCTTGATGGAATAAAATATGTAGTATTCTCAGTTCCTTCCCAAGTATTGAGAGGAGTAATAAGAGAATTTTCCAACAATTTGACTGAAGAGATGCTTCTTGTCAATACTGCTAAAGGAATAGAAGTCTTAACAGGGATGAGACTCTCAGAAGTAATGAAAGATGAAATAAAAGGTAAATTTCATAAGAATATTGTAGTTTTATCTGGGCCTACACATGCAGAAGAAGTAGCAGTTGGAATACCAACAACTATAGTTGCAGCTGGTGAAAGAGAAAAGGCTGCTGAAATACAGGAACTTTTTAATAGCAAAGTATTTAGAGTATATTTAAGTGAAGATGTGATAGGAGTAGAATTAGGTGCTGCTGTAAAAAACTGTTTGGCTATAGGAGCTGGTATTGCAGATGGAATGGGATTTGGAGATAATACAAAGGCTGCATTGATAACTAGGGGAATAGCTGAAATGATAAGATATGGAAAAGCCTGTGGTGCTAAAGAAATAACTTTTTCTGGACTCAGTGGAATAGGTGATTTAATAGTAACATGTGCAAGTAAGCACAGTAGAAATAGACATGTTGGAGAATGTTTAGGAAAGGGACAAGATATACAAACTATTTTAAATGAAATGACTATGGTTGCTGAAGGTGTTCCAACAGTAAAGGCAGTATATGAACAGATTCAAAAACTTAATATTTCAATGCCAATATTAGAAGCCACATACAATATCATATATAAAAATGCAAATGCTGGAAATATGGTAGAAGAACTTATGGAGAGAACTTTAAAAGAGGAATTTTACTAAAATAAAATTGATAAAAGTGGGGAATCATAATGATAGAAAAGGATCTTATTTCACTTTATTTGGCAGATATAAGAAAATATAAAATATTAGATAAAGATGAGGAATTAAACCTTTTAATTAAAGCTAAAGCTGGAGATGAAGAGGCTAAAGATCAATTGATTTTATCTAATCTCAGATTAGTTGTTAATATTGCAAAAGGATATGTAAATAAAGGCTTGAGTTTCATAGATTTAATTAGTGAAGGAAATTTAGGGCTTATTTATGCAATAGAAAAATTTGATATTACAAAAGGCTTTAGATTTTCAACATACGCAGTATGGTGGATTAAGCAATCCATAAGTAAAGCTGTTATAGTAAAAGGAAGAGAAATAAGAATTCCATCATACAAATATGACCTGCTAAATAAAGTCAACCGTTATGTTATGTCACGATTAAAAGATGAAGGCAATTATCCATCAGTAGAAGAAATAGCTGCAGAATTAAATATAGAAGCTGAAAAAGTCCAAGATATAATAATGGATTTTCAAGATCCAATGTCTTTAAGTACACAAATAGGAGATGATATTTATCTTGAAGACACTTTAGCTCAACAAGAAGACTTTTCTATGGAAGAGGAAATTTTTAACGAAATGGGTAGAAAACAAGTAAGAGATATGGTCAATCAATTAGAAGAACGTGAAAAAGAAATACTCAAATTGAGATATGGCTTAGATGGGTATGAAATACACACTTTAGAAGAGATTGGTAATACTCTTAATATAACAAGAGAAAGAGTAAGACAGATAGAGAAAAAAACTTTACAAAAACTTAGATCAAAATATACTAAAGAATTAAAAGGTGACCTTTTTTAGAAGCTTAAACAGGAGGAAAAAAAGTGATTGTAAAATTAAAAAGACAGGATTTTTTAAAAAGATTAAAAATAGTTGAAAAAGCCATAAATGAAAATAAGATAAAGCCAATAATTTCTTGTGCTTATATAGAAACAAGAGGAGAAAGTCTATTTTTTTGTGGAACTAATCTTGAAACTACTATTACTACAGAAATGAAATGTGAAGAAGTAGTAGAAGAAGGAAAAATAGTTTTTCAACATCAATTAGTAGATGAGTATTTAAGAGAAATAAAAGATGAAATTGTGACTTTAAGTGTAAGAGACAATAATCTTTTTATTGAGAGTTCTGATTCTGCTTCTGAATTTTCACTTATGGAAGCAGATGATTTTCCAAAAATACTTGTAGAAGCTGATTTTTTCCAAAGACAAGAAGAATTTAAAATGAATAGTATAGAGTTAGCTGATATATTTGAAAAAGTAAAATTTGCTGCTTCTGGTTCAAGCGACAATCTTTCTATAAATTGTGTTAGATTAGAAAGTGAAGAAAATAATCTGAAATTTATAACTACAGATACTTACAGGCTTGTATTTTTAGAAAAAGAGTTAGAAAAAGTGAATGAAAAACTTGGAGTAAGTATTCCTTTAAATACAGTAGAAGCTTTAGCAAAACTTTTAAGAAGTATAGAAGAAACAGAAATAAAATTTTACTTTTATAATAAGCAAGTATATTTTAAATTAGAAGATACTCTTATAATCAGTAGAGTTATTGATTTGGCATTTCCTAACTATAGAGGAATACTAGGGAATGATACATACAATAAAACTCTTATTATAAATAGTGACAAGTTTTTAAAAGTTCTTAAAAGAATAATAATATTTGTGAGAAATAATGCAGAGTCAAAGTATGGAGCAACTTTTGAACTTGAAGGAAAGGAATTAAAAGTAAATGGTGTCAATGATATTGCTAAGATAAATGAACAGTTAGAAGTAGAATATGAAGGAGATAGAATAAAAATATCTTTAAATGCTAAATTTCTTTCTGATTTTATACAAAATTTAAATAAAGAAAGTAATATTATGCTTAATTTTATTAGTTCAAATAGTTCAGTTAAAATAAAAAAAGAAAATGATAATAATTATATTTATATAGTAATGCCACTAGCATTAAAAGATTAATTTTAAATGAGAGCTAATAGAAAATATTAGCTCTATTTTTTCTTAATGATTAATTTTTGATTGTTTGAAATATGGACTTAAATATGCTATAATTTCCTTAATAATTTTGAAGAGGTAAAAAGATGAATAGTAATTTTTTTAGAAAAATAGTGTATGATTTTTACTATCTGTTATTTTTACTTGTAGATAGGAAAAAGAAGGAAATAGAGGTAAATAATGTAGCTATAAAATTTTTAGATTATAACAATAAAAAAGTAATATCTTCTTTAAAAGGAAAGGAAATAAAAAAACTATTAATTTTACTCCCACATTGTGTTCAAAAATATACATGTCCATATAAAGTAACATCTAATATAGAAAACTGTAAGAATTGTGGTCAATGTGTAATAGGAGAACTTTTAAATATGAAAAAAGAATTTCCAATAGAAATAAAAATAGCTACAGGAGGAACTCTTGCCAGAAAATATATAAAGGAATTAAAGCCAGATTTAGTAGTTGCAGTAGCATGTAAGAGAGATATTATGTCAGGAATACATGATGCTTTTCCTATAAAAGTATATGGTATATTTAACAAAATTATAAATGAACCATGTATAAATACAACAGTTTCTGGAGAAAAAATAAGGAGTTTTTTAAAAGAAATATATAAAACTCAAGGAGGAGAAATGTGAAAAAGATACATTTGATACTTGCATTACTATTAAGCACAAATATCATTTTAGTTGCCTCAGAGAGAGAAGATATTGCATTCTTAGATGAACTTTACAAACAGAAAAAATTCTCAATGGCTATAACAGAATCTGTGAGCTTTTTAAAAAGATATCCTGATTCTAGATATACAAGGAATATTCAAGATAGAATAGCAAAGACATATTTTCTTCAGGAAGATTATAATAATGCTGTAAAATATTTTAAAATTATTTTAATGAATAATGATGTAAAAGCCAAAGAGAAAGATGAAATAAATTTTTATCTTATGAAAAGTTATACAGCATTAGGAGATGTAACAAATAGTGATTTTTATATGGAATCTTTAGATAAAAATGGTGATTTTTATGAAAGAGCTTTATATGATTCTGGAATGACTTATTTAGCTAAAGAAAATTACCCAAAAGCAGAAGAATTATTTCAAAAAGTAATACAGATAAATAAAAAATATTATAGTGAAGCTGTTTTGAGTATGGCAATGTCATCATATAATAAAGCAGATTATAAAAGAACTCTTTTATTCTTGGACGAATATTCAAATGGGAAAGATAAAAATAATAATCAATCACTTTTAAACTATTTGTATGGGTCAGCTTACTATAAATTGAATTCAACAGAAGAAGCAGTAATATATTTTCAAAAGGTTACTAACAAAGATAAAACAAGCTCATATGGTAAAAAATCTATATTAAGTTTAATAGAAATATACAGTAATAGAGGAGATGTTAACTCCATGCAGAAGTATCTTACTATGCTTGAAAATACAAAAGAGTATGGTGAGGCAATGAGGATGATAGGAGATCTTTATGCTACAAAAGGAGAATATGAGAAAGCTGTTAGTTATTATTCAAAAACTAATACTCCAAATGATCCAAAACTTATGTATGGATATGGATTTTCATTGTATAAATTAAATAGATTAAAGGAAGCTCAAAAATATTTTGAAGGATTAAGAAATACTACTTATTATAATCAATCATTATATTATATTTTTGCAATTGATTACAAATTAAAAAATTATAAAAAAATAGTGAGAAACAGAGATGAAGTAAAAAGAGTAGTTGTGAACCAGCAAGATACTGATAATATTAATTTAATGATAGCCAATTCAGCTTATGAAATTGGAGAGTATACACTTTCAAAAGATTATTATGGAAGGCTCTATGCAAGAAATCCAAATAAAGAAAACCTCTATAGAATAATAGTCATAGATAATAAGGCTGGAGATATTGATGATATTGCAAGAAGATTTGCAGAATATAAAACTAAATACTCAGATGACAAAGAATATAAAAGAAATGTATATTTTTCTGTAGGAGAAGCATATTATAAAAGAAATAAAGTACCAGAAGCAATAGAAGTATATAAAGAGTTTTTAGCTACTGATAAGGATTTTAGTATTTTAAATAATCTTATTGTTTCTTTACTAAGTGAACAGAGATATGATGAAATGCTAACATACTTAAATGATGAGGGAATAGAAAATTCAAAAGAAAATACATACTTAAAAGGAATAGCTTTTGTAGGAATGGGAAAATATGCTGAAGCAGAAACAGCTTTTAATCAATTAGAAACAGATAACACTTCTGATACTGCTCTTCTAACAAAGGTAAAATTTAATAAAATGAGGAATTATTTCTTGTGGGGAAAATATGAAGATGCTATAAAATATGGTGAGGAATATCTTTCATTAGAAAACCCAGAGGGAAAAAATGAGATAATGGATAAATTAGCTATCAGTTATTTTAGGTTAGATAACTTTGAAAAAAGCAGAGAATACTATAATAAACTTTCTACATCCCCAGAATTTGAAGCATATGGAAGATTTCAAATTGCAGATAGTTATTATGCTGAAAAGAATTTTGAGAAAGCTAGAGAAGAATATAAACATGTTGCAGAGCAATATGCTGATGGACAGTATGGAGAAAAAGCATATTATTGGTACCTTACTACTTTAATTAATTTAGGAGAAACAGAAATTTTTGAAAAAGAGAAGGATGCATTTCTTGTAAAGTATCCTGGAAGTAAGATGAGAGATAATCTTTTAATATTATCTGGAGAAGTATATGAAGGTGGAAATAATGATGATAAAGCTCTCGAAAATTACAGAGAACTTCTTTCAACTTCGGAAGATAAAGTAGTTAAAGAAAATACTGCTTCTAAAATATTGGATATACATTTAAGTAAAAATAATATTGAAGAAGCAAAAAAATATATAGAAGAAATAACGAATATAGATTCTAAGAGTTATTATAATTCTCTTATCTATGAAAAGCAGAATAATAAAGAAGCTGCAATGAAAGAATATGAAAAACTTCTAGAAAGTAGCAGATATAAAGATTATGCATGTGTAAATATAGCTTCTAAACTATTTTCTGAAAAGAATTATAAAAAAGCAAGAGAATATTATAGTCAAGTAAATGATATGGAAAATAGTATATATAAAGATCTTGTACTATTCCAAATTGCCTCTATTGATGAAATTGAAAAGAAAAATGAAGAAGCTTTGAGAGGATATACAAAAGGATATGTTATGTATAATGGAAAATATTCTCAAGTATCAAAATTGAAAGCAGCTCAATTGAATGAAAAAATGGGCAAAGAAAAAGATGCAGAAGTATTGTATAAAGAACTTTATGATCTTGATAAAAAACTTATTTATAAAGAATTTGTTCTTGAAAAGATGATCTATTTTGCTTTAAAAGCTGAAAATAAAGTAGATGGTAAAAAATATTATTTAGAATTAAAAGCAATCAATGCTAAAAAAGCAGAAAAATATGCAGACTTTTTTAAAGAGGAGGAAAATAAATGAAAAAATTAGTAGTATTTTTATTTTTATTAAGTGCTCTTGTAGTGAGTGCAGAGGATAGTATGACTGCAATAGACAAAGAAGTAACTGGTGTTAACAAAGAGCAGCTTGAAATGAAGGAAATAGAAACAAAAGAAATGCTTTTAAAAGGACAAAAAATTGATTCTGGATCAGTTGAACTTTCAGGAGAAAATCTTAAAAATCAACAGCAAAAAATAAAAGTAGTTCAAAATGAAAAATCAGCTTTAGAAGATGAATTATCACAAGGTGTAGAAAAAAAATCATTTCTTAAATATATAATAGGAGCTTTGGGAGTAGTAGTTTTAATTATAGCACTTTAATTAAATTTGCATAAAGCAGTATAAAGGAGAAATAAATATGTATTGGATTAAAAATGGTGGAATTTTAATGTATTTCATTTTGGCTATGTCTATCATAGGACTAGCTGTAGTAATAGAGAGGTTTATTTATTTTAAACTTAGTGAAAAAGATAGTTTTAATAAAATAAATCCAGAACTTAGGCAACTTATAGAAAAAGGATCTATAAAAGAAGCAATAGTCTTATTGAATAATAAAAAAGCTTCAGCTGCTAGAGTTTTGAAAGATATATTGATACAATATTATAAAAGTAATAGTAAAGATCCTATTATGCTAGAAGAAAAAGGAAAGGAAAGTGCAATGGCACAAATACCTCTTTTAGAAAAGCATATGTGGATACTTTCATTAGTTGCTCATATAACTCCTTTATTGGGGCTATTAGGAACTGTTACAGGAATGATTAAGGCATTTCAGGCAGTGTCTATTCATGGGACAGGAGATGCTTCGGTTTTGGCAAAAGGTATATCTGAGGCATTGTTCACTACTGCTGGTGGACTTTTTGTAGCTATCCCTGCTACTATTTTCTATAATTATTTTAATAAAAAGATAGATGAAATAATAAATGATATGGAAAAGACTAGTACAGAACTGATAAATTACTTCAGACGATAGGAGAAATTATGAAAATTGAAAGAACAAAAAGACGTGGAAAGGGAGAATTAGCATTAGAAATAACTCCCCTTATTGATGTTGTGTTTCTTTTATTAATATTTTTTCTGGTTGCTACTACTTTTGAAGATATTAACAGTGGGATTAAAATAGATTTACCACAATCTACAATCAGAGAGATAAAAAATATAAAGGAAATACAAGTTGCAATAAATAAAAATAAAGAAATTGTTCTTAACTTTAAGGAAAAAGGAAAAAGTCAAAAAATTAAAGTAAATAAGAACAACTTAAAAACAGAGCTTGAGAATAAATTAAAAGAATCAGAAGAAAAGAATATAGTAATAAGTGCTGATAAAAATTTAGATTATGGTTTTATAGTAGAAATAATGACTATTTCTAAAGAGGCAGGAGCAGCTTCACTGGATATTGATACAGCAAGCAGTAAATAAGGAGAGGATTATGAAAAGAGTCGATTATGTAAGTTTTGGTCTTTCTATACTTCTAAACCTGCTTATCATATTACTTATACCTAGTCTTTCAGTTGAAACAATAGTAGATAAAAAAATTAAAGTTGGATTAGTTTCTTATGATAATAACAGTAGAATAAAAATGGAAGGAACTAAAAATACAAATTCTAAAACTAAAAATCTTACAGCTGAAACTAGAAAAAAGACAGAAAAAGTTGAAACTCAGGTCAAAAAAGAAAGTACAGTAAAAAAAGAACCTGTTACACAAGTAAAACCTAAAGAGCCTGAAAAAAAACCAACTTTAAGCGATATAGCTAAATCTATATCTGGTCCTGAAATAGATGTTTTGTCTGGAATAAATGATATAGGCCATTCTGTTACTAGAGAAAAAGTAAAAACAATTCCTAAAAGACAAAATAATGATAAGGAAGGAATTATTTCAAAAGATAATCTTGTTGGAGAAAAACTAGATTTAACATCTGATTCAGATACAAATATTCAAGGCAAAGAGCAATTTTTAGTTGAAGAAAATGGAAAGCTTGCATTCAACTCAGAAGAAGGAAAAGATTTGGAATTTGAAAGAATATTAAAAGCTGATGGAGATGTAGAGGGGCTTCCAAGTGGATATAGACTTGGAACAGAGGATGGAAATATTGTTGCTAGATGGGATAATACTAATAGAGAACCTGTGTATCCTGAGAGTGCTCAATTAAGAGGATTACATGGAACAGTAAAGATAAGGATGAACATTGATGAGAATGGAAATGTAAATTCTTTATTTTTAGAAAAAGGAAGTGGAGTTCCAGAAATCAATAGTTCTATAGAAGAGATAGGAAGAACTTGGAAGATATATTTGAGTAAAAATGGAATGAATGTAAAAGGTGATGTTATACTGGAATATAATTTTACATTAAGAGGAAAAAATTAATTTGTGAGGTGGATGGTTTGATTCTTTTAGGGTTTAGATTAGATAGAAGTTTAAAAGAGGAATTAGAAAATAATTTTGAGAATGAATTAACTTTCGCAGAAAATATAACTGATTTTATAGAATATCTAAAAAACAAAAAGTTTGAAACTATAGTTATAGAAGAGAGAAATCTTCAAGAAGAAGCTCTTATTAATTTAGTAAAAAAAGTAGGAGAATATCAAAAAAAAGGTGTTATAATAATTCTTGGAGAAACTTCTAATTTAAAAGTAGTAGCAGGGAGTGTAAAAGCTGGAGCATATGATTATATATTAAAACCAGTTGATAATAATACTGTTATAAAAATAATAGAAAAATCTGTAAAAGATTATAAATTGTTAGCCGAAAGAGTAGATAAACATAAAAGTTCTGGAGATAAACTTATAGGGCAGACAAAAGAGATAGTAGAATTATATAAAATGATAGGAAAAGTTGCAAACAGCAGAGTACCTGTTTTAGTGGTAGGAGAAAAAGGAACTGGAAAAACAAGTGTAGCAAAATCTATCCATCAATTTAGTGATTGGTCAAATGAACCACTTATAAGTATTAACTGTACTTCTTTTCAAAATGAATTATTGGAAAGAAAAATGTTTGGTTATGAAAAAGGAGCATTTACTGGGGCTGTTTTTTCTCAAATAGGAGACCTTGAAAAAGCTAATGGAGGAACACTTCATTTAGGAAATGTAGAATCTTTAAGTTTAGATTTACAATCTAAGATACTTTATTTCTTAGAAGAGGGAGAATTCTTTAGAATGGGAGGAGCTGATCCCATTAAGATTGATTTAAGAGTTGCAGCTAGCACAAGTGAGAATCTTGAAGAACTTATAAATCAAGGTAAATTTATTGACGAATTATATAGAAAATTAAAAGTTCTTGAGATAAATATTCCACCATTAAGAGAAAGAAAGGATGATATACCTTTAATAATAGATCATTATCTAATAGAATGTAATGAGGAACTTCATAAAAATATAAAAGGTGTAAGTAAGCCAGCCTTGAAAAAGATATTGAGATATGACTGGCCTGGAAATGTAAATGAACTTAAAAACGCAGTTAAATCTGCTGTAGCGTTATGTAGAGGAGGTTCCATACTTATAGAGGATCTTCCAAGCAATGTATTGGGAACAAAGGTTACAAAAAGAAAAGGAGATGTACAAACAAGTGCTCTTAAGGAATGGATAAAAGTAGAGATGGAGATGTATAAAATAAATAATCAGAAAGGTTACTATGGAAATATTATTTCAAAAGTAGAAAAAGAGATTATACATCAAGTACTAGAAATGACTAATGGTAAAAAAGTAGAAACAGCAGAAATATTAGGAATAACGAGGAATACATTAAGGACAAAAATGAGCAATTATGGTTTGGAGTAGGATGAAATGCATATAACATTATATAGAAAATATAGACCTAAAAATTTTGAAGAGATAGCAGGACAAAAGGAAATAGTAAAAACTTTGAAAACTTCACTAAGAAATGGTAAAACTTCCCATGCATATCTTTTCACAGGTCCGAGAGGAGTGGGAAAAACTACAATAGCCAGACTTATAGCTAAAGGTGTCAATTGCTTAGAGAATGGTATTACAGATGAACCTTGTAATAAATGTGAAAACTGTTTATCAATAAATGATGGAAGTTTTATGGATATGATTGAAATCGATGCTGCCTCTAATAGAGGAATAGATGAAATCAGACAATTAAAAGAAAAAATAAATTATCAACCTTCAAAAGGAAGAAAAAAAATATATATTATAGATGAAGTACATATGCTCACAAAAGAGGCTTTTAATGCTCTTTTAAAAACACTGGAAGAGCCACCTGAACATGTAATTTTTATATTGGCAACAACAGAAGCAGATAAAATATTACCAACTATTATTTCAAGATGTCAGAGATATGATTTTAAAACACTTTCTCCAGCTGAAATGAAAGAAAAACTTGGAGAGATATCTAAAAATGAAAGTGTTTCTGTACCTGATGATGTATTAGAACTGATTTATGAAAATTCTGGTGGAAGTATGAGAGATGCAACTTCTATATTAGAAAGACTTATGATAACTTGCTTAGATGAAGAAATAACTTTAGAAAAGTGTGAAAAAGTTCTTGGAGTAACTCCAGTAAAGAAAATGAAAGAATTTTTAGATAATGTTATAGAAAAAAAATATAAAGAACTTGTAAGGATGCTTAATGAGTTTTGGAGTGAATCTTTAGAGATAGAGTTATTCTTTAAAGATTTTGCCAAGTATTGTAAAACTCTTATGAGTAAATCAGAACTGGAAGTTGATAAAGGACTTGAAATAATTGGAGCTGTTTACGATTCTTTAAATAAATTTAAATATGAAGAAGATAAAAGAATGGTTGGATATGTAGTTATCAATAATCTTTTGAGCAGTAAAGTTACCACTATTCAAGAAAAAATAGTAGAAAGAATAGTTGAAAAACCAGTAACTATATATCAAGATACTTCTAATACTGAAGAAATTGCTGATCTTTCAGGATTAACTTTGGAATATGTAATAAGTCAATGGAAAGATATAGTTGAAGAAGCTAAAAAAGAAAAAATAACATTAGGGGCATTTTTAATAAGTGCTAAACCATATAAAATTGAAAGAGATACATTGTTTATTGGATTTGAAAGTGAAAATTCTTTTGCTAAGGAACAAATGGAAACAAGTGTTTATGATGATGCATTTTTAGAGGTAGTGAAAAAAGTGATTAATCCCAAAATAAAAGTAAAATATATACTTATTGGGAAAAAGAGAGAAGTTAACAAAGGTGAAAATGATTTTACTAAAAAAATTGTAGATTTTTTTGGTGGAGAAATTATGAAGTAAATACTAATAAAAACAGGGGGAAAAATGTTTGTAGTTCATGGAATGGCAGTAGCAGCATTATTTATGATTTCTCTTATGATGCCAATATTTAGTTTTTTATTGCCAGTTTATAAGATAAAAAAAATGAAAGAATTAGATTTTAGACAAAAAGTATTGATCAATATTATTACTATTATGCTCATAATATTGATGAACCCCATGCTTTTAAGTATATATATAGGATTTTTTATAGTAATAGAACTCTTCTATTACTATTTTGAAAAAATAAATTATTATGTAAAGAAATTTGATAGAGTAACCATTACAGCAATAGTTGTGACAATATTTATGATGGGAATATTTTTTCTTATTAAAAAGGATATAGATGCTAATATAGGAACACTCATGGAGATGTATCAACAGAGAACAAATTTCAGTATGGAAGATGTTCAACTGATATTTAAAGAGTTAAAAGCTAATTCCTTATGGCTTATGTTTACATATTCAATGCTGTGTTCATTTATGACATATTTTTCTTTGGATAAGAAAGATTATGGGAATTGGGAAATATCATATGGATGGGTATTAATTTATATAGTAGCATTTTTCGCATGGAAGATATTTAAGATAGAAAATTTCTACATATATAATTTAATGGAAATAGGAAAAGTGATATTTATATTTTTTGGATTAAAAACTATTTATACAATGTTAAATAAAATATTAAAAATAAGAATTTTAAATAGCTTTATAGCAATTTTTACTTCTGTGATGTTTCCTTTCTTGGCTTTTGTGATAGGGGTACTTTCAGGATTTAAGTTGGATAAAGTAATATTTAATGAAAAAAAATAATTTGGAGGAAAAGTGGATGGCAAAAATACAAGTTATCTTAACACAGGATGTAGCAGGACAAGGAAGAAAAGGAGACCTAATAACTGTTTCAGATGGTTATGCTCATAATTTCTTAATAAAAAATAAAAAAGGTATGATAGCAACTGAAGAGGAATTAAAAAAAATAGAGAATAGAAGGAAAAGAGAAGAAAAAAAACTTCAAGAAGATAAAGAAAAATCAATAGAATTAAAAAAACAACTTGAATCTAAAAAAATAGAAATTGGAGTAAAAATTGGAGAAAATGGGAAGCTATTTGGAGCTATTACTAATAAAGAAGTTTCAGCAGCAATAGAACAAACTTTTGGTGTAGCTATTGATAGAAAAAAAATAGAATGTAATATAAAAAGCTTAGGAGAACATACTGCAGTTATAAAGCTTCACACTGATGTAAAAGCAGAAGTTAAAATTGTAGCAAAAGCTCAATAATTTTTTTTTGTTAAAATAAGGAGAAAAAATGCCAGAAATTGAAAATTTGAGAAAAATTCCAAGTGATCTAGAGGCTGAGAGATCTGTTTTAGGAGGTATATTCCTTAAACAGGATGTATTTGGTGATATAATAGAGATACTTTCTCCTGATGATTTTTATAAGAATGCTCATAAGATAATTTATGAAACTATGAGGGAGATATACAATAAAGGAGAGGCTCTTGATCCTCTAGTAGTAATGAATAGACTAAGAAAAAATGAAAAATTTGAAGAGGTAGGAGGGGAACAGATTTTCTATGATATAGTAGAAGAAGTTCCTACTGCTGCCAATATTACTGCTTATGCAAAGATAGTTAAAGAAAAAGCTATTTTAAGAAGGCTGGGAGATGTTGGGACTAAAATAGTAGAAATGACTTATAGCGGATATGAAGAAGCTGAAAGTATTTTGGATAGAGCAGAGGGAATGATATTCAAGATATCAGAAAATAGTGAGTCAAAAGATCTGGTAAAAATAAGAGATGCTATGTCTGATGAATTCCTCAGACTTGAAAAAGTATATGCGAATAAGGGAACTACAATAGGTATTTCATCAGGATTTACAGATTTTGATCAAATGACAAGCGGATTTCAGCCATCTGATCTCATAATACTTGCAGCCAGACCAGCAATGGGAAAAACTGCCTTTGCATTGAATCTTGCACTTAATGCTGCATTGAAAAGTGACAAAGCAGTACTTTTATTCAGTATGGAGATGTCAAGTTCTCAGTTACTTCAAAGACTTCTTGCTGTAGAGGCAGGAATAGGACTCCAGAAAATAAAAACAGGATTTCTAGCTCCAGAAGACTGGGGAAGATTGGGAATAGCTAGTGGAAGATTATCTAATACAGAAATAAATATAGCAGATGTACCTAATCTGGGAGTACTTGAAATAAGAGCCATTGCCAGAAGATTGAAAGCAGCTGGGAAATTAGATATGATACTTATTGACTATTTACAGCTGATAAAAGGAAGCAGTGGAAAAACAGAAAACAGACAACAAGAGATATCTGATATATCAAGATCACTTAAAGGAATTGCCAGAGAGCTTGATGTACCTATTATAGCTCTTTCACAGTTATCACGGGCTACAGAGCAGAGAGCTGACAGAAGACCAATGCTTTCAGACCTGAGAGAGTCTGGAGCCATAGAGCAAGATGCTGATATGGTAATGTTTTTATATAGAGATGATTACTACAATGAAGAAACAGATGACAAAGGAATAACTGAGGTAATTATTGGTAAACATAGAAATGGTCCAACAGGAACAGTTAAATTGAGATTTTTCCATGAACTTACAAAGTTTGGAGATTATACAAATAAAATAGAATAGTTAAGAGAGGAATGATAAAGTGAAAAAAGCAGAATTATTAGCTCCAGTGGGAAATATGGAGAAGTTTAAAATGGCTATCCATTATGGAGCTGATGCAGTGTTCTTAGGGGGAAAAATGTTTAACCTGAGAGCAGGAAGCAGCAATTTTTCTGATGAAGAATTAGAAGAAGCAGTGACTTACGCACATAATTTAGGAAAAAAAGTATATGTTACTTTGAATATAATACCACATAATGATGAGTTAGATCTTTTACCTGACTATGTAAAATTTTTAGAAAAAATTGGAATAGATGGGGTAATAGTTGCTGATTTAGGCGTGTTTCAGATAGTAAAGGAAAATACTGACTTGTGTATTAGTGTAAGTACTCAAGCAAGTAATACAAACTGGCGTTCTGTACAGATGTGGAGAAATTTAGGAGCAAAAAGAGTAGTGTTAGCAAGAGAAATATCTTTGGATAATATAGCAGAGATAAGAGCTAAAGTACCAGATATAGAACTTGAAGTATTTATACATGGAGCTATGTGTATGTCTATTTCTGGAAGATGCTTATTAAGTAATTATATGACTGGAAGAGATGCTAATAGAGGTGACTGTGCTCAGTCTTGCAGATGGAAATATTCTCTTGTTGAGGAGACAAGACCTGGAGAGTATATGCCTGTATTTGAAGATGATCATGGAACATATATATTCAATTCAAAAGATTTATGCACAATAGAATTTATAGATAAAATTCTTGATATTGGAGTAGATTCACTTAAAATTGAAGGAAGAATGAAAGGGATATATTATGTAGCTAACTGTGTAAAAGTATATAGAGATGCTATAGATAGTTACTATTCTGGAAACTATAAATTTAATCCTAAATGGTTGGAAGAATTGGAATCTGTTTCACATAGATCATATACAGATGGATTTTATATGGGAAAACCTGGTGTAGACGGACAAAATTATAATGATAGAAATTCGTATAGTCAATCTCATCAATTAGTGGCAAAAGTAGAGAAAAAACTTTCAAAAAATGAATATATTCTTGCTATAAGAAATAGATTAGAAGTTGGAGAAAAACTAGAAGTAGTAAGTCCAGGAATAAATGTAAGAGAGATAATTCTTCCTAAAATGACTCTTATTACAAGAGGAAAAGAAGGAGAAGAGGTAGAGGCAGCAAACCCTAATTCTTTTGTAAAAATAACTATAGATACAGAATTAAATGAATTGGATATGTTTAGAAAAAGAATTTAGTTATATAAAATTAATAAGCTAACTAGGAGAAAAAAGTAAATTTAAAAATTTTACTTCAATTTCTAAGTTAGCTTTTTTACTATTCTAATAAAGTTCTATTTTTTTATTAAAAAAGAAAAGTTTAATTTATATCAGAAAGAGATAATCTTCCCATAATTCTTTTAGATTCAATATACCAGAGATCATTAGTATGAATAAGCTTTAAATTTTCTCTAGTTTTTTTCCAAACATTTTGCTGAATAATTTCAATAGTACTTTCATCAACTTTTGATATTATAGCAACATGACCATAGCGATTTAAAATATATGGCTTGAATATTACTATGTCTCCAACAGAAGGTTTTTTAAAACTGGGATTAGAAAATTGTAATAATCCTCTTTTAAGATTCATATCTCCATCTTTTAGTTTATTATCATAAAAATCTTTAGCATTTCCATAAGTATCAGACATTTTATGTTTATAGTATTCGTAATAATATCGTTTTATAAATTCTACACATTGAAACTTCATCCCAATATTATAGCCATCTTCAGAAAGATTTCTTCCAAAAGATTTAGTTGGAAATCCATTGAAATAAACTTTTACATTATTGAAACTGTCTAATTCCTTTCCTACTTCTTTATCTACTTTTATTTTAAAAAAGATTATCCCTACTATAAGAATAAAAATAATTTTAGGCAAAGTACTTCTTTTTTTCTTTTTATGAAAAATTGAATTGGTCATAAATCCCCCTAGAACATTTTATTTAACTGAATATTTTTCTTATCTTTTTTTCCAATTGAGCTGGAACTTTATAATTTTCTTCTGAAACTGTTTTAAGAGCATTGAAAGGTTTATTTTTATAATTTTTTCTTTCTCTTTTTTCACTATAAAGTTCCTCTTCTATGTCATTATCAAATTCAATAAAATCACCAAAATCATAATTGATACTTTTTTGAATAGAATGATTTTTTAAATTTGAATTTTCTATTTCTAATTCAGTTCTCCAAAGATGATTATCTTTATCATATATGGCAGTATATGGCAATTTAAAAGCATTTAAAAGCTTTATAAATTGTGGAATAATACTTTTACTACCACATTCGAGAATAGAATAATCATACTTATAAATTCCTAATTTTTTAGAAAGATATCCAAGAACTATTTTATCTGTCTGCCCTTCAACTAAAATAACTTTTTTAGCAAAGAAAAGTTCACTTCGATCAGGGTTTATCCAATAATTCATATTAAAGTATTTTACCTCATCACCAGAAAAAAGTCTCCCCTTAAATTGAAAAGCTCTACTGCCATTATCAGCATTTCTTATAATACATATGGATTTATAGTGTTTTAAACTTATAAAATTACTTGAATGAGTAGAAATATATAATTGTAACCCTAATTTACTTAATGTAATGAAACAGTCGTATAGCTCTTTTTCTGCTTGTGGATGAAGATATAATTCAGGTTCTTCAAAAAATATCATAGTATTCTCTATTATACTTGTTTCAATTTTTTTAGATTCTATAGTTAATGCTCTAAATAGTTCAAATAATAAAGCTCTATACAATCCCTTACTTACATATTCAGCTGTTAAGGTACTAGATAAATTTTTTATTTCATTCAATACAAACTTTTCATCTATATTTCTTTTTTTCAATATGTTTAAAAAAGAAGTAATAAAGTATTCTGCTTGTTCATTCTCTGTAAAAGGTGGAATAAAAAGAATAGGAATATTAGAAACAATACTAATATATGTGTCATAGTTTATTTCAGTCCACTCTCTATTTCTGCCTATTTTATACTGAATTTCATGATTAGGATATTTTATTATTCTTATTTTTAATTCTTTATTGTATATATATTCTTTTAATTCTTTAAATGTTTTTTTAGAAAAGTTAGAGAAACTTCCTTCTAATTCCAAAAGAATATTTTGATTTCGTATATCTTTTGTTCTTAAATTACGATAACCTAAAAAAAACATTATAGAAGACATAATACTGGATTTTCCATTATTAGCTGGTCCTATAAAAAGCATAAGGTTCTCAAAATCTAATTTAGTATATTCTATACACTGCCAATTGATAATTTTTAATTTTTTTAGATACATAAAAAACTCCTTTCTCTATATATTTCTATTGACATTTTAACGGAAAAAAAATATAATTTCAATGTAAACTTTCTATATATAAAAATTTTCTAGGAGGACAGCGTATAGTTATGATAAAAAAAGTTTTGTTAGTGTTAACTTTATTTAGTACTTTGTCTTTTGGAGCAGAAAGAAACTTGGAAGAAAGTTATATTCAAAAAATGTATAGTGATTTAAGCTTGAATCAAAAAATTGAGTATACAATTTTTAAAAAAGCATATAAAGGTTATATGCAGATACCAGATAAAAGAGAGGGGCTTCTTACAATAATTGATTATACAAAACCATCAAATGTTGAAAGATTTTTTGTATTAGATCTTAATAAGAGAAAAGTTGTTTATAGTACTTATGTAACACATGGGAAAAATTCTGGATTAACTTCAGCTCTTAATTTTTCAAATAATAAAAATTCATATATGAGTTCATTGGGGTTTTATATGACTAATGATTCATATGTTGGAAATAATGGATATTCATTAAGATTAAAGGGATTAGAAGCTGGAATAAATTCAAATGCTCTTAGTAGAAATATAGTTGTTCATGGAGCAGACTATGCAGAACCTGATTTTATAGAGAAATATGGATTTCTTGGAAGAAGTGAGGGATGTCCAGCTATACCTACTACTGTTTCAAGAGATGTTATAGATTCCATAAAAGATAGAACAGTTTTATTTATTATAGGGAATGATAGGCATTATTATGAAAAAAGCAGTTACGCATCTTTATAATAAAATATATGAACAATTAAGATTAAATAAATCAGCTCCATTGACATGGAGCTTTTTTATTAAAATTTATTTATTTGTTTTTTTAATTTTATAGAATTACGAAAATCTATTTTTTTCTTTATTTTATTATATCTTCGTATTTTATAATATATTTGAGAAAAAGTAGAAACCAAAACTATTCCAACTGTAATAGCTGCTGTTATAAGAAGAGTTTCAGTTCCTTTTGCTACAGCATCTTCTATTTTGTTTTCAACAAGATAGGACATTGTAAAATATACTCCACTTCCAGGAACTAGAGGTATGAGACTAGCTATTAAAGTAGATGTAACTGGTGTCTTTAAAAATCTGGCAATTATTTCAGAATATATGGTAATTGCAATTGAAGAATACAAGAATGAGGCTGGGATAGAACTTCCATTATATTTAAAAAAGATATAAATAATCCAACCTAACGCTCCACCAGCACTTGCACAGAATAATTTTTTTCCTTTAAGATTGAATATAATGCCAAAAGCGAAAGTACTTGTAGCTGCCCATAAAATTTCTAATAACATTTTATATACCTCCAAATCTTACAAGGATAAATAATGCAAATCCAGTACCTATGGCTAAAGCTGCCCCTACAAGAAAAGCTTCAACAGCACGAGATATTCCAGAAAGAAGATCTCCAGCTACTAAATCTCTTATTGCATTTGTAAGAGCTATACCAGGGACAAGAAGCATAATAGCTCCAATAATAGAGTAGGAAACTGTATTTGTAAATCCTATTTTATATGAAAGATAAGAAGATACTGTGCAAATAAATCCCCCTAAAGTATTTATAAAAAAGCTGTTTGACTGAAGTTTTGCAGCAAAATCTGATATAACAAATATAAGGCCTCCACTTATAAAAGCACAACATGCATCATTAAATTTTCCTTTAAAAAGAAGTGTAAAAGAAAAAGCTCCAAAACAGTATGCTAAAAAATATATATATTTTTTATAGGGAACTTCTTTTTCTATTATACTTATATTTTTCGCGAATTCATCAAAAGAATATTTTTTTATATCCCTTACTAGTTGGTTTATATTATGAACTTTATTTAAGTTAGTAGTTCTGTTAGGAACTCTTTCTACAGAACAGAAAAGCTGTCCTTTGTTATTTCTCACTGAAGTAATAATACAAGTAATTGAAACAAAACACTGGGCATTTAGTCCATAGTGTCGACATATTCTATTTATTATATCTTCTACTCTATAAGTTTCAGCACCACTTTGTAATGCTATTTTTCCCACTAAGTTAGCTAATATGAGAACTTTGTTTTCATTCATAAAATTTTCCTCCACAAGAATGAGAATATAGATTATTTGAACATTTCTAAAACTTCAGCAGAATATTGTCCATTATTATCATGGGTAAATAATGGGGGAAGTATTCTAAGCCCAGCTTTCCCATATTTAATTCCTTCCACCAATAATATTTTGCCTTCTTTATTAGTTTTTGAATGGCAGAATTGAATTCTTTTTGGCTCAATAAAGTGTTTTTTCATAAGTTCAATTATTTCAATAAGTCTGTCAACTCTGTGAACAAGAACAAAATATCCTTTGTCTTTTAATAATCCAGCAGCAGTTTCTATAAGGGTGTCAAGAGTAATAGATATTTCATGTCTTGCTAATGTTAATTGTGTAAGATCATTTAAAAGTTCTTCATTGCCATTGAATTTGAAAAATGGAGGATTTGAAACTACCATATCTAGAGTATGAGTAACAAAATATTTTCTCCAATTTTTCATATCATCATTAATAATAGTAATTTGTTTCTCAAGATTATTAAGTTTTACATTTCTCTCTGCAAGTTCACTTGACACCTTCTGTATTTCAATTCCAGTTATTTTTGCTTTTGTTTTTTTAGAAAGAAAAAGTGGAATAGCTCCATTTCCAGTTCCTAAGTCTACAATATTATTGATGTTTTTAGTAATAGATGCAAATTCTGAGATAAGAAGTGAATCCAGAGAAAAAGCAAAGTGGTCACTTCTCTGTATTATTTTCATATCCTTTTTTAAAAGATCTATAATAGTTTCAAATTCATTAGTAATCATAATATGTTTTTCCCTCCCATAGCATTATATCAAATTTAATTATAAATTAAAATTAGAATTTTAAGAAGAGAAAAAAAGAGCAGCTGAAATTAAACTTAAAGATAATTTTCAGCTGCTTTTTACTTAATGTTTTATATTCAATTTTATGTTATACAATTCCCATCATTCCTAAAATTATAGCTGCGGCCAATGCAATTAGAGGAATAACACAAGTAACCATTCCAATGTCATTGTATGAGTCCTTATGAGTCATACCTGTAACTGCTAAAAGAGTTATAACAGCTCCACAATGGGGAAGAGAATCTAACCCTCCAGAAGCAATTGTAGCTATTCTGTGGAAAGCTTCAACACTTATTCCTTGAGATGCAGCAATAGCCATATACTGAGGTCCAAGAGCTTCTAATGCTATTCCCATACCACCTGAAGAAGAACCAGTTGCTCCTGCAAGAAGAGTTATAGCTAAAGCTTCTGAAATTAGAGGACTTGCATCTATTCCAAGAAGTTTATCAGTAAGAACTTGAAATCCTGGTACAGCTCTTACAACTCCACCAAAACCAACAGCGGCAGCAGTATTAAGTATTGCTATTACTGAGCCGTTTCCACCTTCATTTAATGCTTTTATAAAGAATTTAGATTTTTTTAAATTAAGTACAGCAACAACAATATTTCCACATAGAAGAGATAATATACTTGCTGGTGTTATAGCCATTCCAACTTTTTTACTCAATATATAAAGAACAAGAACAACTGTAATTAGTGGAACTAGTGAAAGATACTCATTAGGAAGATCTCCTTCTTCTTCTTTAATATTGCTAGAAGGCTCAATGAAATGTTCTCCAGCTTTTACTAGTTTTTCTTGTTTCCAGTAAAGATATAAATATCCGCAAATAAGCATTATTAATCCAGCAACTATTCCCATAATAGGGGCTGCGTAAGGAGTAGTATTGAAATATCTCCCAGCAATTATATTGTTCAATTGAGGACTTCCTGGAAAGGCTGTCATTGTGAAAGTAAATGCTCCAAGTGCAATAGCACCAGGGATAAGTTTTCTTGGTAAATCTGCTTCTCTGAATAGAGATATAGCAAGTGGGTATATAGCAAATACTACAACGAAAAGACTTACTCCACCATAAGTAAGAACAGCACAACTTACAACAACACCAAGAAGAGCTCTTTTTGCTCCAACAACTTTTACAAGAAGATGAGCAACTGCACGAGCAGCTCCAGTAACATCCATCATTTTACCAAAAACAGCTCCTAAAAAGAATAATGGAAACCATGATTTAGTAAATCCAGCTAAAGATCCCATATAATTTTCAGTATATGACTCCAATAGAATCTGTCCATTGAATCCAAATCCATATATAGCTACAACTATAGCTGAAAGTGGTGCTACCCATATAATGGAATATCCCTTATATGAAAGAAAAACTAATAATAATAAACCTAAAAGTATACCCAGCATATATTCCCTCCTAAAATTTATTTTTTACCTTGTTATTGATAATCATAGCAACAAATTAGAACAAAAATTATAATTAATATACAAAATGATCTGATAGTTTTATGTTGAAATTATATTTCAATAAACAGATAAAGTAAAATAGTAAAATTTCATTTATATTATGAAAAAAAATCATACAGGAGTGTAAACTATGAAATTAAGAGAGAATATGAAATTATAAATCTATATTTTTTACAAATTCAATAAAAAGTTTTATAGCCTTAGATACATATTTATCTTTTCTCACAATAAGCGCTATGTTCCATGGAAATTCAGGATCTTTAATAGTCAAAAGTCTAATATTTTTGGAATGGAATTTACTGAGTATTGGTCTAGGAAGTATGGTTATTCCTTGATTAAGTGCCACCATTTCAGCAATAAAATCCCATTGTGAACTGCTGCAGATAATATTTGGTTCAAAACCAGCTTTAGCACATAGAGCTTTTATTCTGTCATGAAGCATGTATGTTTCGTTTAAGATGATAAGAGGTTCATCTTTAATTTCTGAAAATGAAACTTCTTTTTTAGAAGCCAAAGGATGATTTTTATGAACAACAACAACATTATCTGACATGAATACAGAGGTTATATTAAAATCTTGGGAAGAAAAGGGAAGAATAACAACTCCAATATCTATTTCTCCTTTTTCAACTTTATCTTTAACAGTATTGGCTCCAGCTTCAATAACATTTAAATTAATATTTTTATACATATTTCTAAATTCTTGAATAGTTGAAGTGAAGTATATAGTACTTATTACTGGTGGAACACCTACTTTGATACTTCCTTTTTCTAAGCTTATGCTATCTTGAAGTTTAGTGCACTGTTCATTTATGACTTTCAAAGCAATGATTCCATTTTCATAAAGAAGCTGTCCCTCTGGAGTCAGTTTGAAACTTTTGGATGTTCTGTCTATCAGTATAATATCTAATTCGCTTTCAAAAGTTTTTATAGCTTTGCTTAGAGCTGATTGGCATATATACAACTTTTTAGAAGCGTTTGTAAAACTTTCCTGTCTGGCTATTTCAACAAAGTAATTCAAAAGTTTTATATTAATAAGAATCCCCCCCTTTTCAAATAATTGAAATTTCAATTTTCATAGTTTTCTTTATATTTAAAGTATACACTCTTTAGTAGTATAAAATTAAATACTTTTTTATCATATACTATATGAATAAAATTCATAATAGAAAAAAGAAAAAATATATAAAAGTTATCCACAGTACAAGTATTATAACATATTTTTATAAAATAGAAAATTCTCGCTAGATAGAGAAAAAATATTTAATAATAGGTTAGTTATTTATTTTTGAATACATCTATTGACTTTTTTGTAAAGAATACACTATAATCCTACTAACAAATTAGAATCATATTTAATGTATGAAATGGCATGACTTAGTTCTAAAAAAGAATGCAAAAATATTCTGATAGGTATTTTTGTAAAAATAAAGGAGTGAGTTAAATGGCTGAGTTTATTAAAGCATCTCAAGCTGCCAGATTAATAAAAGATGATTCATTTTTACTGGTATGTGGTTTTGTAGGAATAGGAAGTCCAGAAGAGATATTTATTGAAATGGAAAAATCTTTTTTGGGAGAGGGAACACCAAAGAATCTTGATCTTATGTTTGCTGCTGGATTTGGTGATGGAAAAACAAAGGGTCTTAATCATTTCGCTCATAAAGGAATGATAAAAAAAGCAATAGGAGGACATTGGGGGTTAGCTCCAGGATTAGCACAACTAGTAAATAATAATGATATGAAAGGTTATAACCTGCCACAAGGAGTAATTGCTCAGATGTTTAGAGATATGGCAGCAGGAAAACCAGGTACTATTTCACATGTTGGATTAGGAACATTTGTGGATCCAGAAATCCAAGGAGGAAAACTTAATAGCATTACTACTAAAGATATTGTTGAAAAATTAACATTGAATGGGAGAGAAGTGTTATTTTTTCATGGGCAAAAACCAAACTTTGGTATCTTAAAAGGAACTTCATCAGATGAAGATGGAAATATTTCATTTGAAGAAGAACCGCTAACATTAGAAACATTATCAATAGCAATGGCTGTAAAAAATGCAGGTGGAACAATAATTGTTCAAGTTAAGAAAAAAGTTGAAAATGGAGTAATTCAACCTAAAAATGTAAAAATACCTGGAATATTAGTAGATTATGTAGTTATTGCTGAAAATCCAGAAAATCATAAACAAACACTGGCTGAAGATTTTAATCCAGAATATGTAACAAGAATTGTATCTGATAAGCCACAAAAAGCAGAATCAGTACCATTAGATGAAAGAAAAGTAGTATCAAGAAGATGTGCAATGCTTCTTTCAAGAGAAAAGAAAATAATAAATTATGGAATAGGAATGCCTGAAGTGATAGCTGCTGTATTAAATGAAGAAGGACAAGAAGAATACTTCACTCCAACAGTGGAACCAGGAGCAATAGGAGGAACTCCAGAGGGAGGACTTAATTTTGGAGCATCTATAAATCCTGTGTGTATAATAGATCAGCCATATCAATTTGATTTTTATGATGGTGGTGGATTAGATATGGCATTTTTAGGTTTAGCTCAATGTGATGGAGATGGAAACATAAATGTATCAAAATTTGGACCTAAGATAGCAGGATGTGGTGGTTTTATAAATATAACACAAAATGCTAAAGAAGTTGTATTTTGTGGAACATTTACAGCAGGAGGATTAAAACTTGATATAGCTGAGGGAAAATTAAAAATAATTCAGGAAGGAAAAATTAAAAAATTTGTAAAAGCTGTTGAGCAGATTACGTTTAGTGGAAAATTAGCAAAAGAAAATAAAAAGAAGGTAAAATATGTGACAGAGAGAGCAGTTTTTGAATTAAAGCCTGAAGGATTAACATTAATAGAAGTGGCTCCCGGAATAGATATAGAAAGAGACATACTAGGACAAATGGAGTTTAAACCATTGATTTCAAATGAATTGAAAACTATGGATAGCAAAATATTTAAAGCTGAAAAAATGGGATTAGTATTATAATTTTGATACTATTTTTATCTTATAATTTTAATAAGTAAGAGACCATTGTTCATAAAATATTTTATCTGACAATTATATTCTTTAAATATATATTTTTAGTTTGAAAAATAGAGGAGAAAATTTTTTATAATTTGATTATTTTTTAATAATTATAACGCAAAAAATGAGCAAAAAATAGAAAGTGTTCCCTAGCTCTTGACTTTGAGCTAAAATATTGGTATAACTTATAATAGAGTACAATTGACAGGTTGTGTGTATGTAAAAAAAGCATTAGATACATATAAAATGAAATAGTACAATTTCAGAACAGGACTGAATTGAAAATATTTGGTTAATTTTTTTTTGAAAAAGTGCTATAATAAAATATATTATATATCTACTGTTTTTTTATTAATCAAAGAAATTTATGAATGATGGATTGGAGGGGATATGAATTTCGAAGATTTGAAAATAGGTATGAAGGCTCAAGTTACAAAAACAATTACAGAGGCTGATGTTATTCTTTATGCAGGTATTACATTAGATATAAATCCAGCCCATTTAAATGAAGAATATGCAAAAAAAACTATTTTCAAACACAGGATAGCACATGGAATGCTAACAGCAGGTTTAGTATCTGCTGTACTAGGAACAAAACTTCCAGGTGAGGGGAGTATTTACATGGGGCAGGAACTGATGTTCACAGCACCAGTTTATTTTGGAGATACTATCACAGCAACTGCTGAGATTATAGAGTTGATTCCAGAAAAAAACAGAGTAATATTATTAACAACATGTACAAATCAAGATGGTAAAGAAGTATTAAAAGGTCAAGCAAAAATAATGAAAAAATAGTTAGATAACAAAGACTAGTAGGAGGATTAAGATAATGGAATTTAATATACCTAAGACACATGAACTTTTCAGACAAATGATAAGAGAATTTGCTGAAAAAGAGGTAAAACCTTTAGCTGCTGAAGTAGATGAAGAAGAAAGATTCCCAGTTGAAACAGTTAAAAAAATGGCTGAAATCGGATTAATGGGGATCCCTATTCCAAAACAATATGGTGGAGCAGGTGGAGACAATGTAATGTATGCAATGGCGGTAGAAGAACTTTCGAGAGTTTGTGGAACTACTGGAGTTATTGTATCTGCTCATACTTCACTAGGAACTTGGCCAATACTGCACTTTGGTACTGAAGAGCAAAAACAAAAATATATTCCAAAGCTAGCAAGCGGAGAATGGTTAGGAGCATTTGGATTGACTGAACCAAATGCAGGAACAGATGCTGCTGGACAACAAACTACTGCAGTTTTAGATGAAACTACAAACGAATGGATTATCAATGGATCTAAAATATTCATAACAAATGCTGGATATGCTGATGTATATGTAATATTTGGAATGACAGATAGATCAAAAGGACTAAAAGGAATTTCAGCTTTCATATTGGAAACAGGAACTCCAGGATTCTCTATAGGTAAAAAAGAAAAGAAACTTGGAATTAAAGGATCATCAACTTGTGAATTGATATTTGAAAATGTAAGAATACCTAAATCAAATCTATTAGGAGAAGTTGGAAAAGGATTTAAAGTTGCTATGATGACTCTTGATGGAGGAAGAATAGGAATTGCTTCTCAAGCATTGGGAATTGCTCAAGGTGCTTTAGATGAAACTGTAGGATATGTAAAAGAAAGAAAACAATTTGGAAGAGCTATTGCAAAATTCCAAAATACTCAATTCCAATTAGCTGATTTAGAAGTTAAAATAGAAGCTTCAAGACTTCTAGTTTACAAAGCTGCTTGGAGAGAAAGCAACAACTTACCATATACAGTAGATGCAGCTAGAGCTAAACTATTTGCAGCTGAAACTGCTATGGAAGTTACAACTAAAGCAGTTCAATTACATGGTGGGTATGGATACACTAGAGAATATCCAGTAGAAAGAATGATGAGAGATGCTAAAATCACTGAGATCTATGAAGGAACTTCTGAAGTTCAAAGAATGGTAATAGCAGGAAATCTTTTAAAATAATTAGCCAATAGAGAAAAAAGTATATGAATTAATATATGGAGGATGGAAGATGAAAATAGTAGTTTGTATAAAACAAGTTCCAGATACAACTGAGATTAAATTGGATCCAGTAAAAGGGACACTGATCAGAGATGGAGTTCCTAGTATTATGAACCCAGATGATAAAGGTGGATTAGAAGAGGCTTTAAAACTTAAAGATAAATATGGAGCTCATGTAACAGTTATAACAATGGGACCTCCTCAAGCAGAAGCTATTCTAAGAGAAGCATATGCAATGGGTGTAGATAGAGCTATCCTTTTAACAGATAGAAAATTTGGAGGAGCAGATACTCTAGCTACTTCTAATACTCTTGCAGCAGCTTTAAGAAATATGGAAGCTGACTTAATAATCGCTGGAAGACAGGCTATTGATGGAGATACTGCACAAGTTGGACCACAAATAGCTGAACATTTAGGATTACCTCAAGTATCTTACGTAAAAGATATGCAATATAACACAGAAGACAATTCGTTAACAATTAAAAGAGTTGTGGAAGATGGATATTATTTAGTAAATGTTCAATTACCTGCTCTAGTTACTGTATTATCAGAAGCTAACCAGCCTAGATATATGAGAGTTGGAGGAATTGTTGAAGCCTTTAATAAACCAGTTGAAACTTGGACTTTTGATAATATAACAATAGATCCAGCAATTATTGGATTAAATGGATCACCTACTAAAGTTAAAAAATCATTTACTAAAGGAGCTAAACAAGCTGGTAAAGTATTTGAATTAGAAACAAAAGAAGCAGTAAATTTAATTGTTGAAAAATTAAAAGAAAAATTTGTTATTTAACAAATGAACCTTAAGAAAAGGAGATAGGATAATGAATTTAAGTGATTATAAAGGAATATTAGTATTTGCAGAACAAAGAGATGGGGTAATTCAAACTGTTGGTTTAGAATTAATTGGAAAAGCTAAAGAATTAGCTGGAGTATTAAATGTACCAGTAACAGCTGCTTTGATTGGGTATAATGTTGCAGGATTAGCAAAAAATCTAGTTGAATATGGAGCTGATAAAGTTGTAGTTGTAGACCAAGCTAAATTAGAAGTTTATGATACTGAAGCTTACACTCAAGTATTTAAAGCTATAATAGATGCTAAAAAACCTGAAATAGTTTTATTTGGAGCAACTACTTTAGGAAGAGATTTAGCACCAAGAGTATCTTCAAGAATGGCTACAGGGCTTACAGCTGACTGTACAAAACTTGAAATTTCAGAAGAAACTAAAGGATTAGAAATGACAAGACCTGCATTTGGTGGAAATTTGATGGCAACAATTGTTTGTCCTGATCATAGACCTCAAATGTCTACTGTTAGACCTGGAGTAATGCAAAAAGCTCCAAGAATAGAAGGAAGAGAAGGAGAAATAGAAAACTTATCTGTATCTTTAGATATTTCTAAAATGAAAGTTAAAGTTGTTCAAATAGTTAAAGAAACTGCTAATAAAATAGATATTTCTGAAGCTAAAATACTTGTATCTGGAGGAAGAGGAATCGGTTCAGCTGACAATTTTGTTGCATTAGAAGCTGTAGCTAAAGAAATTGGTGCAACTGTATCTGCTTCAAGAGCAGCAGTTGATGCTGGTTATATTGAACATGACAGACAAGTTGGACAAACTGGAAAAACAGTTAGACCTGATATTTACTTCGCATGTGGAATTTCTGGAGCAATTCAACACGTTGCAGGAATGGAAGAATCTGAATATATAGTAGCTATTAACAAAGATAAAGATGCTCCTATATTTAATGTAGCAGATTTAGGAATTGTTGGAGATGCTAATAAAATAGCTCCATTATTGGCTGAAGAGTTGAAAAAAGTTAAAGATGCTAAATAATAACAGATAAATAGAAATCTGAATATATTTATAGAGAACTGGTCAATAAAAGAGTTGACCAGTTTCTTTATTTATAATATAATAATCTGACAAGGAGACTAATGTAAGACAAGCGCCAGAACTTTTAATAAAAGTTGACGAGGACTGAGATAATCGAAATTTCGGCGGGTTTCTCAGAGGTGGTTACAACCGTTACTAACAAAGCTATAGGGTAACTTATAGAACAAAGAGGTAACTGTAACAAGTCTCCTATGGACATTTTAAATTAAATAGGAGGTTGCATATGTGTGGAATTATCGGATATGTAGGAAATGATGAAAAAGCAGTAGAAGTGATACTTGATGGACTGAGCAAACTTGAATACAGAGGGTATGACTCTGCTGGACTTGCAATTATTGAAAAAGGACATCTTTTTGTAGAGAAAAAGAGTGGGAAATTGAACAATCTTAAAGAATCTCTGAAAGATGCAGGACATTATTCAAATGTAGGAATAGGACATACTAGATGGGCAACTCATGGAGTACCAACAGATGTTAATTCACATCCTCACTGTAGCTATGATAAAAAAGTGGCAGTAGTTCATAATGGGATAATAGAAAACTATGCTATATTGAAAGATGAACTTATAGAAAAAGGGTATATTTTTTCTTCAGATACTGACAGTGAAGTAGTAGCACAACTTTTTTCTCAACTTTATACTGGAAATTTATTGGAAACAATAATGAAAGTAAGGGATAGAATAAGGGGGAGTTATGCTCTAGGGATAATTCATGAAGAACAGCCAGATAAAATTATCTGTACTAGAAAAGAGAGTCCTTTAATTATAGGACTAGGAAAAGATAGAAATTTTATAGCATCAGATGTTCCAGCTATTCTAAAATATACAAGAGATGTTATTTTTTTGGAAAATGATGAGATAGCTGTACTTGAAGAGGGAAAAGTAAGTATTTTTAATAAGGAAGGGAAACCTATAGCAAAAGAAATCATTAAAATTGAATGGGATATGGAGCAAGCAAGCAAAAATGGATATCCTCATTTTATGTTGAAAGAAATAGAAGAGCAGCCTGCTGTTGTAGAGAGAACTCTGGAAGTTTATATAAAACCAGATGGAAGAGTAGACTTTGGAAAAGCATTTGAAAAAATTGATTTTGAAAAAATTAAAGAGATAGATATAATTGCATGTGGAACAGCTTATCATGCTGGATTACAAGCAGCATATTTTTTTAAGAAAATGGCAAAAATAAAGACAAATGTGGACATAGCCTCTGAATTTAGATATAGTGATCCATTTTTAAATCAAGATAATCTTGTTATATTTATAAGTCAATCTGGAGAGACTTTAGATACTCTTATGGCTTTAAAATTGGCTAGAAGTAAAGGGGCTAAAACTCTTGCAATAACAAATGTGGTTGGCTCAACTATTTCAAGGGAAGCTGATGTTGTACTATATACAGTTGCTGGACCTGAAATATCAGTAGCATCAACAAAAGCTTATACAACACAAGTAGTTACTTTTTATTTACTTGCCCTTTATGTAGCTTTTAAATGTAACAGAGTTTCTTTAGAAGAATATGAAAATTATCTAGATAAAATTTATAGTTTAAGTGAAAAAATAGGAAAAATGTTTTTTAATAAGGAGAAGATAGAAAAAATAGCTCAAGAAATAAAAGATAGAAAAAATGGTTTTTATATTGGAAGAGGAATAGATGAGAAGATAACAAGAGAGGGATCTCTAAAAATGAAGGAGATAACTTATATTCATACTGAGGCTTTTCCAGCTGGGGAATTAAAGCATGGACCAATAGCCCTTATTGAAGAAGGAACTATGATAGTAGTGGTTTCAACTCAAAAAGATATGGTTGAAAAGGTAGCTTCTAATATAAAAGAATTAAAGGCAAGAGGAGCTTTTGTTATATCTATTACAAAAGCAGATTACAAAGAAATAATAGATGTATCTGACAGAGTGATACTTATAGATGATATAGATGATATGGTAGCACCATTATTATCTATGATCCCATTACAGCTGTTGTCATATTATACAGCAGTAGCAAAAGGCTTGGATGTTGATAAACCAAGAAATCTTGCAAAGTCTGTTACTGTTGAATAAAAAATATATTAAACAGAGGTGAATTTTTTGAGCAACATAAGAGAAAGAATCATTAAACTGAGGAAATTGATGAAAGAAAAAGGAATAGATATATATATTGTTCCATCTTCAGATTACCATCAAAGTGAATATGTAGGAGAACATTTTAAATCAAGAGAATTCATATCAGGTTTTACAGGATCTGCTGGAACAGTAGTAGTGACAGAAAATGAAGCTGGTCTTTGGACTGATGGAAGATATTTTATTCAGGCTGAAAAGCAGCTTGAAGAAAGTCCAATAACTCTTTTTAAAATGGGAGAAGAAAATGTTCCAACATTTATTGAATATATAGGAAAAAGTTTAAAAGATGGTCAATGTTTGGGATTTGATGGAAAAGTATTATCAGTAAAAAATGTACTTGATATAAAAAATGGATTTGGAAAAAAGGAAATAAAGCTAGAAGATAGATATGATTTGGTAAATGAAATATGGAGTGACAGACCAGCTCTTCCTAAATCAAATGTATTTATACTTGATGAGAAATATTGTGGAGAAAGTTTTGAAAGTAAAATTAAGAGGATAAGAGAGAAGATGTCAAATTTAAGTGTAGACAGGCATATATTGACTTCTCTTGATGACATTGCATGGCTTTATAATATAAGAGGAAGAGATATAAAAAATAATCCTGTTTCTTTATCATATACTATGATCTCTATCCAAGAAATTATATTGTATATAGATAAAAATAAAATAACAGAAGAAGTTGAAAAATATTTTATTGATAAAAATATCAAGATAAAAGATTATTTTTCTATATATGAAGAAGTAAAAAACATACCAGAAAAAGATAAAGTGCTTTTAGATATAAATAAAGTAAATTATCTTATTTATAACAGTATACCAGCAGGAACTGAAATAATAGATAAACCAAACCCAAGTACTCTTATGAAAGCTTGTAAAAATGATATAGAATTAGAGAATCTTAAAAATGCTCACATAAAAGATGGAGTTGCAGTCACAAAATTTATGTATTGGCTTAAAAAGAATATTAAAAGTCAGGAAATAACTGAAATAAGTGCAGCTGAAAAGTTAGAATCTTTTAGAAGAGAATGGGAAGATTATCTAGAACCAAGTTTTAATACTATTTCAGCATATGAAGCAAATGCAGCAATGATGCATTACAGCGCAAATAAAGATTCAAACAGTAAACTTGCACCAAGAAATCTTCTTTTAGTGGATTCTGGAGGACAGTATATAGATGGAACTACAGATATAACTAGAACTTTTGTATTAGGAGAATGTGGTGATGAAATAAAAGAACATTTTACTCTGGTATTGAAAGGAATGTTGTCACTTTCAAAAATTAAATTTTTGTATGGAGTTACAGGAACAAATTTAGATATTTTAGCTAGACAACCAGTGTGGTCAAGAGGAATAGACTACAAATGTGGGACAGGTCATGGAGTAGGATTTCTTTTGAATGTACACGAAGGACCTCATAGTATAAGATGGCAATATAATCCACAAGTATTAGAAGCAGGAATGACTGTAACAAATGAGCCAGGAGTATATATTCAAGGTTCTCATGGAATTAGACTTGAGAATGAATTGATAGTGAGAAATGCTGAAAAAACAAATTTTGGACAATTTATGGTATTTGAAACTATGACTTATGCTCCATTAGATTTAGATGGAGTAGTTTCAGAACTTTTAAATGAAGAAGAAAAAGAATTTCTAAATGATTATCACCAAATGGTATTTGAAAAAATTTCTCCATTTTTAAATGAAGAAGAAAAAAATTGGTTAAAGACATACACTAAAAAAATATAGAAAATGTTGAGGATGTTTAAAAGGAATATAATTTCTTTTCAACATCCTTTTTTGTAAATATAATGTTTATATAAATAAAATCTTTTGAATAAAAATAATTATATTTTATCAAAAATATTAAAAAAAGCCTTTGTTTTCAATAGGTTTTGGATATAGAATTAAAATATTTAAAAATAATTGAAAAAAGTTGTTGACGGAAAGTATTAATTATGATATTATAATCCTTGTCCACGAGAAAAGAGGACAGAAAAGAAAAACAATAAAAAGGACATTAACAACAGAATAGAGAGAGAAGAAAAAATCAACAAACAATAAATAGGTGTAAATAATCAGTTAAAAAAACTGAGTAAATAGATTGAA
>NZ_JAWDXO010000016.1 GCF_032477075.1 Fusobacterium sp.
TTGTGATACTCTTTTTTAGGATAGAAATTTTCTAAAAGCACTTTTTATACCTTTTCAACTTTTCAGAGCTAGTTTTCATTTTAAATTAACAGATTCTCTGCATAAAATTTTTTATTATCTAAAATAACTGTTATAATTTTCATTTTTGCTAAGAAAATAAATCCATTTTATTTTATCTTAAAATCAACTATATAGTTTCTAAATATTTTCTTATTTTTTCTGATGTTTTTCCATCTCCATATGGATTGCTAGCCTTGGACATCTTTTCATAAGTTTTTCCTTCTAGCAGCTCCATATCTTTTATTACATCTTCATATTTTGTTCCTGTAAGTTTTGCTGTTCCAGCTTCTATTGCCTCTGGCCTTTCAGTTGTATCTCTTAGTACAAGTGTTGGTTTTCCCAAGCTTGGTGCCTCTTCCTGTACTCCTCCTGAATCTGTCATTATATAATGAGTTCCATCCATTATTGCTATAAATTCAAGATACTCTAAAGGTTCTATTAATATTTTTCTTTCAAATTCATCCAGCATTCTATGGGCTATATCTCTAACTAGAGGATTTAAATGCATTGGAAAGACTAAATAAATATCCTCATGCTTCTCCAGATAATCTCTGACTGCCTTTAAAGTTTCCTCCATTGGTTTTCCCCAGTTTTCTCTTCTATGCATTGTTATAAGAATATATTTTTTATTATTTATCCCATATTTCTTCTTTATTTCTTCTATATCTTTACTTTTATTTTTCTTTACCCAATAAAGAGCATCTATAACTGTGTTTCCACATTTTATTATCTTCTCTTTAGGATAATTTTCTCTCAATAAATTATTTACATTAATATCTGTAGGTGCAAAATGTATATCAGCTATGCTTCCAACCAGTTTTCTATTTGCTTCTTCTGGGAATGGAGAGTATATATCTCCTGTTCTAAGTCCAGCTTCTATATGTCCCACTGGTATTTGATTATAGAAAGCTGTTAATGCCCCTGTAAGAACTGATGTTGTATCTCCCTGAACTAAGACATAGTCAAACTTTTCTTTTTTTACTATTTTATCCAATTCCAACATTAATCTTCCTGTAAGTTCTGAAAGTCCCTGTCCCTGTTTCATTATCTGTAAATCATAATCAGGCTTTATTTCAAACAGGTCCAATACCTGATAAAGCATTTCTTTATGCTGACCTGTGACTACAACTTTTACATCTATTCCATTTTCTTTAAGTTCATGATAGACTGGAGACATTTTTATAGCTTCTGGTCTTGTTCCAAATATTAATCCTACTTTCATAAACTTCTCCTCTGTTTTAATAAGTTTTATTTTAAAAATTTTCATCTATAATTTTATAAATATCACTTTCTAATTCTTCCCAAAACATTTTTTTATTTTTTTTATAAGCTTTTATATTTTGGTTTATATTTTTTATTTCGTTTTTCAGTTCTTCCATTTCTATATTTTCAAAAAAACTATTTGGGTTATATGGATCAATTATAAATCCTATTTTATTTTCTTTTACACAATTACCCAAAAAAGTATTTATTGAAAAAAAGCAAGGTTTCTCATATAAAATACTCTCAAAAAATTTATTAGAAATTGCATGTTTAACATTATAATCTTTCCACGGATATGCAGCCCATATTAAATCACTGCTTTTATAATATTTTTCAATTTCTTTATAGTCATATTTTCCTAGAAATTTGATATTTTTCTGTTTATTTATTCTTACTAAGTTCTTTAATTTTTCTTCATCTGGTCCAATTCCAATAATATAAAAATCAATCTTGTCTTCTAAATGTCTTAAGGAATTAATTAAATTTTTTAATATTTCATAATATCTTACAGTTCCAATAAAAGATAACTTTATTTTTTCACTTTCAAAATTCACTTTTTTTATATTTAGATTACTTTTTAATGGTAAATTTTCTACAATATATTGTTTTATATCTACATTTTTATATTCTGAAATAAAAAATCTTGAGGCACAAATCATAACTTTTGTATTTTTTATTAAATAAAATTCCAATAGTTTTAAAAGTTTTAAAATCATTCTATTTTTTGAAGTTGGCATATCAAGATTATCATATATTAATTTTTTATTTTTTAAAAAACTACATAAAAATAATATATCCCAATGTGAAGCTATAATAATGTCAGGTTTATATTCACTATTAACTTTTTTTATATACTTATAATATGCATACATTCCAAATATTTTTTTTATTTTATTTCCATACCCTTCACTACTCGAATAAACAAAATTAGTTTTATCACAATGATATAAATTATTTCGATTCCAAGAACAAAATTTTATTTTATATTTTTTTTTTAAAGTTTCATATAATCTCATACTTCTAGTATTTATTGGATAAACTCCATCTATTAATAGTATTTTTTTCATTTTAGTTTTCTCCTATTGGAAAATATTTAAAAATATCTTTATTTTTTTAACAAAACTTATTAATTTTAATAATTTATATATTTCATTATAAAATATTCATAAATTAAAAATTCATCATCACTTCTTTTTTTATCCTATATTTCATATAATTCTATTTTTACATCCTCCAATAATTATAATTTTCTTTGTATTTTTCTTTTTCAAAAATTCCTTTTAAATCTAGAACTAATGGTTTTTCTAAATCTTTTTTAAATAATTTTTTTATTTTTGTTTCTTCATATTCTAAAAAGTTTTTATGTTTTACTGCTCCTATTATTCCAACAATTTCTTTTACTTCATCTATATTTAAAATTTCTATTCCATATTCTTTGAATGCTTCTTTTTTATCTGCTACAGGGTCAACAACTAAGATTTTCATTCCATATTCTTTTAGTTCTTTTATAATATCTACTATCTTTGAATTTCTTAAATCTGGACAATCTTCTTTAAAAGTTAAACCTAATATTAAAATTCTTGCTTCTTTTACTTTCAGATTTGAATTTATTAACATCTTCAAACATTTCTCAGCTACAAATTTACTCATTCCATTATTTATTAATCTTCCAGCATATATCAATTGAGATTTATATCCCATTTCTTCAGATTTATATGTAAGATAGTATGGATCCACTCCTATACAATGTCCTCCTACTAATCCAGGTCTAAATGGCAAAAAATTCCATTTTGTTCCTGCAGCTTCTAATACTTCTTGTGTATCTATATTCATCTTTTCAAATATCATTGCCAATTCATTTACAAATGCTATATTTACATCTCTTTGTGAATTTTCTATTACTTTTGCTGCTTCTGCTACTTTTATTGATGAAGCTTTATGTACTCCTACTTCTATTATCATTTCATATACTTGAGCTATTGTTTCAGCGCTTTCTTTATCCATTCCAGAAGTTATTTTTACTATTTTTTCTAATGTGTGTACTTTATCTCCTGGATTTATTCTTTCAGGTGAATATCCAACTTTAAAATCAACTCCACATTTTAACCCTGACTCTCTTTCTAATATTGGAATACATATCTCTTCTGTCACTCCTGGATAAACTGTTGATTCAAAAACTATGTATGAACCTCTAGAAAGATTTCTTCCTACAACTTCACTTGCATTTTCTACAGGCTTCAAATCTGGTATATTATGATTTCCTACTGGTGTTGGTACTGCTACCACATGAAACTTAGCTTCTTTAAGTTTCTTCTCATCATTAGTAAATTCTAAAGTAACCAACTTTTTTAATCTTTCGCTTCCTACTTCATTTGTTGGATCTTCTCCTACTTTATATTTATTTATTTTTTCTTTATTTAAATCAAATCCTATTACATTTACTCCTTTTTCAGCAAATGCTACAGCTAAAGGCATACCAACATACCCAAGTCCTATTAATGATAACTTTTCTTTTTTTTCAATTAATTTTTTTTTCATTTTATTCTTGATATAATTTATTATATCTTTCCTCCCATTTTAATTTTATATTTTGTATTAATGAAATAGTTGTTCCTAGAAAATATCCTAAATGATTTATAAAATATACATACACTGCATATGGAAAATAAATAACTTCTTTTTTACTATCTATTTCTCTTACATAAAAATAAATACAAATAAGTATATATAATAACATTAATAACAATAATATTTTAATTCTAAAAAGTAACAATATTATTCCTAACATTCCAGTAACCAAAGGAATAATATGCCTTATCCTAACTCCATTATTTCTTTTAAAAGTCCAAAGTGATATTCTTAGTTGCCTTTTAAATAACTCTTTTCCATTTTTAGGTTTAAAATAATATTTTATTTTCATTTTATTTGTAAGCCATATTTTTCCATTAAAAGTTTTCTTCAATCTGTCAAAAAGTTCTATATCTTGTGCTACTTCTAATTTTTCATTGTATCCATTTACTTTTTCTAATTGTACTTTTCTAAAAATTCCATACAATGCTGTATCATTATATCCTTCCTTAAATATAGTTAGTCTATTAACTCTTAATCTTGAATTTCCTGTTCCTAAAAAAGAACCAAAAACTTTACTTGTTATTTTAGCTTTTATTGTACTTTCATTTGGAAAAATATATAGATATCCACCTACTGAAACCAATTCCTCCTTATCTTCCAATAATTTTATTCCTTCAGTTATATATTCTGAATTATATTCTGCATGTGCATCCATTCTTACTATATATTCACCTTTAGCTTCCTTTATTCCCAAATTCATAGAAATAGGAATAATTTTTTTAAAATTTTTTATAATTTTAATCGTTATATCTATTTCTTTTTTCAATTTTTTTATAGTTTCTATTGTTTTATCTTCAGAATTTCCATCCACAAATATTACTTCTAATAGTTCATGTGAATAATTCTGCCCTTTTAAAGATTCAAAAATTCCTTTTAAATATTTTTCTTCATTTCTTATAGGTATAATTATTGATACCAATGATTCTTCTTCTCTTCCTTCAAACATCTATCTTCCCTTCCCAAATATTACTGTTTTACATGTTTTAAAAAATATAATCATATCCATTACAAAATCCTGATGTTTTATATAATATAAATCATATTCCAGTTTTATTTCTGCATCTTCCAATGAAGCGCCATATGAATACATTACTTGCGCCCATCCTGTAAGTCCTGGCTGCACTGCATATCTTAATTTATAGTTTTTTATTTTCTTCTCATATTCTCTTCCTAATTCATTCCATTCTGGCCTAGGCCCTACAAATGACATTTCTCCTTTTAGCACATTTATTAACTGTGGAAGTTCATCTAATCTGGTTTTTCTTATAAACTTACCTATTGCTGTTATTCTGTCATCATATTCTGAGGCATATTTTGAAAACTTTGCTGGATCATGTATTTTCATGCTTCTAAATTTGATTATTTCAAATTCATTTCCCCTTATTCCTATTCTTTTCTGTCTAAAAAATGCTGGATTTCTAACTATTTTCATTGGATTAATAAATATATTTTTAATTCCTACATCCATTTTCACTAGTATATAGGTAATAATTATAAATGGCATAGTTCCTACAAGCATTGATATTGAAACTACTATATCAAAGAATCTCTTTATTCTTTTTTGTAATGTATTATTTAAAACTATAAATCCATCTGACATTACTATCCAGAGAGCATCTATTTTTTCTGTATCTATTTTTCCTTCACACTTTTCTAAAAAACTTATATAATCTATTATCTTTATTCCCTGTAATTTAAGATTAGTTATCATATTTGAATAATTTATTATCTGCTTCCTACTAGTGAAAATTATGCTTTCTATATTTTCTTCTTTTACTATTTTTTCTATATCTGTTATTTTTCCAAGATATTTTTCTTTGCTTTTTTCCTCATCATTTAAATACCCCACATAATTGTATTGCTTATTTTTTTCTAAAATATCAGTTATTTTATCTGTATAATCTCCACTATCAATTATTGCTGCATTCATCACTTTCTTATTACAAATAAGGAGCAGATATCTTAATATATTTTGAAATAAGTCATAAAAAAGAAAAGCATTAATAAATTCTATTTTTTTATAGAAGAAATAAAATATACAAAATCCACAAAAATTTATAACACTAGAATAGATAAAATCTTTTGTCTTATATTGATAATTATTAAAATTGAGAAGATCTAATAAGTAATAAAAAAAAGAAATTAAAATAAAAATCCCATATACTGCTGTATTTATACTTAATTCTAAATATACAAATATACTTCTATATATGAAGAAAAGTATAAAAAAATATATTATTCTTATTTTTGCATTTCTGCTATGTCTCATAATCAAACCCCATTTTTACTCTCTATTAACAATCGATATTTTTAATTAAAATTTAAAATATTTTTAATATAAAAGAAAAATATTTATTTTTTATAAGTTTATTTTCCATTTAAAACAAATATTTTCTATATTTTTCTCATAATAAACATTTAATAGTTATTTTTAGTTTTATAGATAACTATGAATTGATTATAGTATTATTATTTCTCTTTGTCAATCAATAATTTCACACAACAATCACAAAATGTTCATAAAATTATTTAAATTTAAAGAATTTTATTGATCCTGAAAATAAAAAAAGCTGTTCTCCAACAGCATATTTTCACAAAATATTTTGTCTAGTTGTAAATTTTAATTAATAAAATAAAAAAAGAGAGTCAAAATTATATAAATTTTAAGACTCTCTCTTTTTTATAAATTAATTTAAAGTTAGGTGGCTATCTATTCATCTCACTTGTATTTCCATTCTCATGATTGTCTATTATACTCTCTACAAGAGCAACATCTGCACAAGATATATCCCCTACTATTGTATTTTTCAATACTGAATTGGCATTCCCATATTTCATTGCTTTTTCTGGATTATTATGTTTTAGTATTCCATAAATAACCCCTGCTACATAAGCATCTCCACTTCCTATTCTGTCTACTATTTCAATATTTTCATATGAAGTTTCACAATAAAAAGCATCATTTTTTCTATTATATACTAATGAAGTAAAATTATGAGATTTTGGAGAATTTACTGTTCTTTGAGTAGAAGCAATAAATGATATATTAAATTCTTCTGCAAAAGTTCTTATTATATCTTCTAAGTTTCCTGTTTTCTGAAACATTTTTCTAAAAGTTTCTTCTGAAGCAAAAAGTATATCTATAGATGGAAGTAATTTTTCAATCTCCATTCTTGCCTCTTCTTCAGTCCAAAGATTTCTTCTGAAATTTACATCAAAAGACACCAATGTCCCTCCATTTTTAAAATTCTTAATAAGATCATGAGTTAATTTATTTGAATTTTCACATAATCCCAAAGTTATTCCACTTGTATGAAAAATTTCTGTTCTATTGTATATTGAATTATCTATTTCATCTGCTTTAAAAGACTGAAAAGATGAATTTTGCCTGTCATATGTTACATTTGGTTTTCTTGGTGAAGAACCATATTCATAATAGTATATAGCCAACCTTCTATTTTTAGATTCATCATATACTACAAATTCATCACTCACCCCATTAGAACTTATTATCTTTTTTGCAAATTTCCCTAATTCATTCTTTGGAAGTTTTGTTACTAGAGCTGTTTTTTCTCCTAAGATTGATACTCCACTGGCAACATTGAACTCTGCTCCTCCCATTTGTTTTTCAAGTAAATGTCCTTGAATCAGCATTTCATTATTTAAAGGAGAAAGCCTCATTATCATTTCTCCACTGCAGACCAATCCAAATTCTTTATTTCTAAAATCAAATATTTTATCCATTACAGTTTTTCCTCCAATATACCATATTATTTATTTCTTATCTCTTTTATTTTTTCTACAAATGCTTTAGCTGTGGCTATGATATCTTCACTAGATCCAGAAGCTAATTTTCCTCCTACACCTACAGCAACCACACCATTTTTAAACCATTCATCTATATTTTCTAAACTCACTCCACCTGTAGGCATAATATTTGCTTGAGGAAGAGGAGCTTTTACAGCTTTTACAAATGATGGTCCAAAGGCACTTCCAGGAAAGAGTTTTACAATATCTGCTCCATACTGCATAGCTTTAGTTATTTCAGTAATTGTCATACAGCCTGGCATATATGGAACTTGGTACAAATTACACAGTTTCGCTGTCTCTTCGTCAAAAGCAGGGGAAACTATAAATTCTGATCCAGCTAAAATAGCTATTCTGGCAGTAGCTGTATCTAATACAGTTCCAGCACCTATAACTAATTCATCTGAAGTAAACTGTTCTTTAAGAGCTTTTATTACTTCAGTTGCTCCTGGCACAGTATATGTAACTTCTATTGCAGGAATCCCCCCCTCTACACAAGCTTTAGAAATTCTGATTCCTTCTTCTATAGTTTCACTTCTTACCACTGCTACTATTCCTATATCAGTTATTTTTTTTAAAATTTTACTTTTTTTCAACATAACTTCCCTCCTGAAATATTTTATTTTGATTTATAATGAAATATTTTGTTATACTTTTCTATATTTTATTTATACTTTAAAAAAATTAAAAATTCAATCTCAATATCTTAAAATAAATTCCATATATGAAATTAAAAAGAAAATATAAAAAACTTTGTGATATTAAAAATGCTGAAAATGAGAAAAATTAAAAAATATTTTCCAAATTATAGTTTCATATATGAAATTCATATTTATTTTTTTGAAAATTATCTTTTTACTTTGCTATAACTATCAAAATATTAAAAATATCTAAACTATTTTCTGCTAAAATCCTATCTATTTTTTTATTTTTAATTTTTTATTTCGTTCTATTTCAGAAAAATTATAACCATTATAATTCTAAAAGTAAAAAATATATTGACTTTTATTTTAAAAAATTATATCATTAAAAAATACTAGTATACAAGTTGAAATATGTAGTATAAATAAAAAATTAAATTAATTTTAAAGATAAATAATTAACTCATTTTTACAGAGGAGGAAAATATGCAAGATTTTATGAACGAAGACTTTTTATTAAAGAACATAACCAGCAAGGAATTGTATCATGAATATGCTTCAAAGATGCCTATCTTTGATTATCATTGTCACCTAAATACCCAAGAAATAGCTGAAAATAAAAGTTATAGCAACCTTACTCAAATATGGTTATATGGAGATCATTACAAATGGAGAGCTATGCGTTCCAATGGAGTGGATGAAAAATATATCACTGGAGATGGAAGCGATTATGAAAAGTTTTTAGCTTTTGCTGAAACTATGGAATACGCTTATGGAAATCCTCTTTTTCATTGGTCTCATCTTGAACTAAAAAGATTCTTTGGAATAGAAGAAATACTAAATAGAAAAAATGCAAAAATTATTTGGGATAAAGCTAATGAACTACTTCAAACAGAAAAATTCAAGGCTAAAGCCCTTATTAAAAACTCTAATGTAAAAGCTCTATGTACTACAGATGATCCTACAGATTCATTGAAATATCATGAAAAAGTAGCTCAAGATAAGGAATTTGGTGTAAAAGTACTTCCTACATTCAGACCTGATAAAGCTCTTTTTATAGAAAAACCTACTTTTCCTGAATGGTTATCAGTTTTAGAAAAAGTTGTTGATAAGAAAATAAGTACTTTTAAAGATTTAGTAGATGCTTTATCTAAAAGAACTACATTTTTTGTTTCTAAGGGTTGTGTAGTCACTGATCATAGTATTGAAGAACCTTTTTTTAAATTAGGAAATCCTGAAGAAGTAGAGAGTATATTTGCTAAAACACTTTCTGGAGAAAAATTAACTAAAGAAGAAGTAGATATATATAAAACTTCATTATTTATAGAATTGGGAAAAATTTATAACTCACATAATTTAGGAATGCAGATACACCTTGGAGCTTTAAGAAACAATAATTCAAGAATGTATGACAAACTTGGAGGAGATATTGGTTTTGATTCAATTGGAGACTACAGCTATGCAAAATCTATATCTGGTTTATTAAATGAATTAGATAAAATAGAACAGCTTCCTAAAACAATACTTTATTGTTTAAATCCTAATGATAATGAAATGCTTGGAACTATGATGGGAAATTTTCAAGATGGAAAAATTTCTGGAAAAATTCAGTTTGGCTCTGGATGGTGGTTCAATGATCAGAAAGATGGTATGGTCAAACAAATGACTGCCCTTGCTAATCTTGGATTGTTGAGAAGATTTCTTGGAATGCTTACAGATTCAAGAAGTTTTCTATCTTACACTAGACATGAATATTTCAGAAGAATTATGTGTAATATGATTGGAACTTGGGTAGAAGAGGGAGAAATTCCTTATGATAAAGACATTTTAAAATCAATGATCGAAGAAATTTGTTTCAACAATGTTAAAAATTATTTTAATTTAGATATATAACACAAGGAGGAAATAAAAATATGAAATTATCATTTAGATGGTATGGAGATTCAGATCCTATCAGTCTTGAGTATATAAGACAGATACCTACTATGCACAGTATTGTTACTGCTGTATATGATATTCCTGTAGGTCAGGAATGGGATATAGAAAGAATAACTGCCCTTAAAACAAAGATTGAAAATGCTGGTTTACATTTTGATGTAATAGAAAGTGTCCCTGTTCATGAAGATATCAAATTAGGATTGCCAACAAGAGATTTATATATTGAAAATTATAAAAAGAATATCAGAAATCTTTCTAAAGCTGGGGTAAAAGTTATCTGTTACAATTTTATGCCAGTGTTTGACTGGACAAGATCACAACTTGATAAAAAATTGGAAGATGGTTCAACTGCTCTTGTTTACTACAAAGATCAAGTGGATAAATTAGATCCCTTGAATAGTAATTTATCCCTTCCAGGATGGGATTCAAGCTATACAAAAGAAGAAATGAATGAATCATTCAGACAATATAAAGAAAATGGAGAAGAGGGATTATGGGCTAATTTAGAATATTTTTTAAAAGAAATAATTCCAATTGCTGAAGAATGTGATATCAAAATGGCCATTCACCCAGATGATCCACCTTGGCCAATCTTTGGACTTCCTAGAATTATTACCAATGAAGCTAATTTAGACAGGTTCCTTAAATTAGTAGACAATAAATACAATGGACTTACTCTTTGTACTGGTTCTCTTGGAAGTGGAAACTTTAATGATATGGTATATCTGGTAGATAAATACAGTGCTATGGGAAGAATACATTTTATTCATGTTAGAAATGTCAAACTTCTTGAAGATGGTGTAAGTTTTGAAGAATCAGCTCACTATTCAAAATGTGGTTCATTGGATATTGTAGGTATCATGAATGCACTATATAAAAATAATTTTGATGGATATTTGAGACCTGATCATGGAAGAATGATCTGGGGAGAAACTGGGAAACCAGGATATGGACTTTACGACAGAGCTTTAGGAGCAAGCTATATCACAGGTATCTGGGAAACTCTTGAAAGAATAAAATAATAAAAAAGGGAGGCTTTCAAAGTGAAATTATGTATAGATGAATTAGATAATATAAAAAATTCTCTTACTGGAAAAATAAAAACTCCTGTATATGATATAAAAAGAGTTAAAGAAAACACAGAAAAAACACCAAAGTGGCTGCATTTTGGTGCTGGAAATATCTTTAGAGCATATATAGGAAAAATGGACCAGATTCTTATTGAAAAAGGATTAGAAAATACTGGAATAATTGTTGCTGAAAGTTTTGATACTGAAATTATTGATAAAGTTTATACTCCTTATAATAATCTGACAATGCTTGTTACTCTCTATAAAGATGGGGTATTTAAGAATGAAATTATTGGAAGCATAGTTGATACTATAAAAGCTGATACAGAAAAAGAAAAGCTGAAAAAAATAGCCATTGCTCCCTCTTTACAGATAATCAGTTTTACAATTACAGAAAAAGGCTACAATCTAAAAAATCCAAATGGAGATTATATAAAAGTAATAGAAGATGATTTCTTAGCTGGACCTGATTCTCCAAAGCATATAATGAGTCTTCTTACTTCTCTTTTATATATTAGATATAAAGCTGGAAATCTTCCAGTTAGTATGGTAAGTATGGATAACTGCTCTGGAAATGGAGATAAAATCAAAGCTGCTGTTCTTGATATTGCAGAACACTGGATAAAAAATAACTACATTGAAGAAGAATTTATTTTATATTTGACTGATGAAGCTAAAATTGCTTTTCCTATAACCATGATAGATAAAATAACTCCAAGACCTGCTGAAATTATTGAAAATCATTTAGAAAAATTAGGTTTTGAAAATATGGACATAGTTGTCACTTCTAAAAATAGTTATACAGCTCCATTTGTAAATGCAGAAGCTCCTCAATACTTTATTGTTGAAGATAAGTTTCCTAATGGAAGACCTCAGTTAGAATTATCTGAAGCTGGTGTATATATAACTGATAGAGAAACTGTAGAAAAAACTGAAAGAATGAAGGTTACTACTTGTCTTAATCCATTGCATACAACTCTTGCAGTATATGGGTGTATTTTTAATTATAAAACTATCTACGATACTGTAAATGATCCTCTTTTAAATAAATTGATAAAAGAAATAGGATATAATGAAGCTCTAAAAGTTGTTGAAAATCCAGGTATCCTTGATCCTAAAGCTTTCATAGATGAAGTAGTAAATGAAAGATTTCCTAATCCATATATTCCAGATCAGCCAGAAAGAATAGCTACAGATACTTCTCAAAAAATGGGAATAAGATTTGGAGAAACTATAAAAGCCTATGCAAACAGTTCAACTTTAAAGATAAGTGATTTAAAATATATTCCTCTTGTTTATGCTGGGTGGTTTAGATATCTTCTAGGTATTGATGATCAGGGAAATACAAGATCTATAAGCAGTGATCCAATGCTTGAGATACTTAAAGAAAATCTTACAGGTATTGAATTTGGAAATTTAAAATCATATAATGGGCAACTGAGAAATATTCTTAGAAATAAAATCATCTTTGGAGTGAATCTTGAAGAGGTGGGGTTGGCTGACCTTATTGAAGAATATTTTATACAAATGCTTGCTGGAAAAGGTGCAGTTCGCAATACATTAAAAAAATATTTAAATGACTAACAACAAATAAATCAAAAGGAGTGGGGATTTAATGAAAAAAATTACTAAACTTTTCCTTAGTACTGTTTTCATTTTAGGAAGTATGCTTTTGCTTACTTCATGTAATGTTGGAAATGGAAAAACTATAATAAGGGTTTCTCACAATCAAGCTGCTGATCATCCTACAAATATTGGATTATTAGCATTTGAAAAATTTATAGAAAGTAAACTTGGAGATAAATATGATGTTCAAATATTTCCAAATGAACTTTTAGGTTCTCAGGTAAATACAGTTGAACTTACACAGACTGGAGCTATCAATTTCACTGTAGCAAGTAATGCTATTCTTGAAAGTTTTGATGATATATATCAAATATTCAATCTGCCATACCTATTCAATAGCCCTGAACATTATCATGCTGTAATGGATAATAAAGAGCTTATAAAACCTATCTTTACTGCTACTGAAAAATCTGGATTTGAAGCAGTTGCATGGTTAGATGCTGGTACTAGAAACTTTTACACAGTTAAAAAACCCATCAGAACACCTGATGATTTAAAAGGTCTTAAAATCAGAGTACAACAGTCAGCTTCTAACATCAGAATGATGGAGCTTTTTGGTGGAGCAGCTACTCCTATGGGATTTGGTGAAGTTTATACTGCCCTTCAGCAGAGTGTTATTGATGGAGCTGAAAATAATGAATTGGCTCTTACAAGTAATAAACATGGTGAGGTTTGTAAATATTATTCATATAATATGCACCAAATGGTACCTGATATTGTAATTGGAAATTTAAGATTCCTTAACAACCTCTCTCCTGAAGAAAGAGCTATTTTTGATGAAGGGTTTAATATTATATCAAAGGTACAAAGAGAAGCCTGGGGATCATCTGTAGAAAAAGCTATTGAAGAAGCTAAAAAAATGAATGTAGAATTTATCTATCCTGAAGTACTTGTCTTCCAAGAGAAAGTTTTACCTCTTCATGAAGAAGTATTAGCTGCAAATCCTAAACTAAAGCCAATTTATGACAGAATCCAAGAAATTGGAAAAGAAGTTATAGGAGGTAAAAACTAATGACTGAAATAAGAAACTTTTTGAATAAAATTATTTTAAGTATTTGTGTTATTCTTTTTATGTTCATGACTGTTGTGGGCACTTACCAAATTTTAGTGAGATATATCTTTAAATCACCAAGTACAATATCAGAAGAGCTTATTTCCTACTCTTTTGCTTGGATGTCAATGTTTGCTGCCTCTTATATTTTTGGAAAAAGAGATCATATGCGTATGGTATTTTTTATAGAAAGATTTAATAAAAAAACTCAATCTAGAATCGGTATATTAACTGAAATTGTTGTGCTGCTCTTTGCCATTGGAGTTCTTATCTCTGGTGGAGCATATATTGCTGTTTTAAGTATGACTCAGACAACTCCTGCTCTTGGAATATCTATGGGATATATTTATATGGTGCTTCCTGTATGTGGAATAATTACAGCTATATATAGTGTTCTTAATATATTTGATCTTATGAAAAAATCGAAGGAGGCATAAAATATGGTATTTACTACAGCATTAATTATGTTTATTGTCTTAATAATAACTCTGCTTCTTGGATTTCCAATTGCAATAAGTATAGGAATATCATCTGTTCTTGCTATTCTTCCATCACTTGCTTTGGATAATACTCTTGTTACTGGAGCTCAGAGAATATTTTCTGGAATCTCTAACTTTACCTTAATAGCTATTCCATTTTTTATTCTAGCTGGTAATATTATGAATCAGGGAGGAATAGCTAAAAAAGTAGTAGCATTTGCTCAATCTTTAACTGGCAGAATTCCCGGTTCTCTTATGCAGACAAATATTCTTGCTAATATGATGTTTGGTGCTATCTCTGGTTCATCAGTTGCTGCTTGTGCTGCCATGGGAGGAATTCTTCTTCCTATGGAAGAACAAGAAGGATATGATAAAAGATTAGGGGCTACTGTTAATATTGCCACTGCTCCTACAGGTTTATTAATTCCCCCATCTAACTCACTTATTGTTTATTCATTAGTAAGTGGAGGAACTTCAGTTGCAGCTTTATTCATGGCAGGATATATTCCAGGTATTTTATGGGGTCTTGGTTGTATGGTTCTTACTTTCTTTCTTGCTAAAAATCGTAAAATGAAAGGGAGAAAAGGAATTCAGTTAAAAGTTATATTACTTACTTTCATTGATGCTCTTCCATCTTTAGCTCTTATAGTTATTGTTATTGGTGGAATTATTAAAGGGGTTTTCACTCCTACTGAGGGATCAATAGTTGCTGTTGTCTACACCCTCCTATTATCAGTAGTATTTTACAGAACTATTACTTTCAAAAATCTTATTAAGATTTTTGAAGAAAGTGCAAAAATGACTGGAATCATTATTTTTCTGATTGGTGTATCAACAATCATGTCTTGGGTAATGGCATTTACTGGTGTACCTCAAGCAATATCCAATTTGATTCTAGGAATAACTGACAACAAATACATAATACTTCTTCTTATGAATTTACTTTTATTATTTATAGGAACATTTATGGATGTTACTCCAGCGATTCTTATATTTACACCAATATTCCTTCCAATAGTTAAAGCCTTTGGAATGAGCCCTATCCAATTTGGTATCATTATAGTATTCAATTTGTGTATTGGAAATATCACTCCACCAGTTGGGAATACTCTATTTGTTGGAGTAAAAATCGGAAATTTAAAAATAGAAGATGTAATGAAAGAACTTATTAAATACTATGTTGTTATAATAATTGTTCTAATGTTTGTAACATATATTCCAAAACTTTCTTTATACCTTCCAATTATAAGTGGACTTATAAAATAATTTTAAACAAAAAAGTCTTCTCACTTTTTAATCACAGTGAGAAGACTTTTTGTTTCATGAAAAATATTCTGGATACTTTTCCATATATTCATTTATAACATTTCTAAAATTCAGTAAATGCTTTGTTATAAGAGAATCTATTTTTTTTACGTCTTTTTCAGATATTAATTTAACTATATCAATATGCTGTTTAAGTGTAGTTTCTACATTTGTTTTCTCTAAAGCATCTATTAATCTCAATCTGTCATAATGAGTTGAAAGCCTCTTTATTGTCTTCCATACATTTTTCTTATTATAATTTTCAAAAATAATTGTGTGAAATTGGTTATCTAATTCAAAAAATTTATGGAGATCTTCTTTAAAATTTATTATAATTTTTTGATATTCTATATTTTTTTCTAACATTTTTATCAGTGTTCTTGATTGTATATCTTTACAAGCTATTTCCAGCATCTCTTTTTCGCAAAGCTTTCTTAAGAAAACTGCTTCTTCCACTAAATTAAGATCTATTTTAGAAACAATAGAGCCTTTTTGAGGAAATACATTCAAAAGCTTTTCTTCAGAAAGTCTCACAAATGCTTCCCTCACTGGAGTTCTACTTACATTAAGGGATTCACTTATTTCTATCTCACTAACAATTTCTCCAGGTTTAAGATTAAGATTCATTATATTATTTTTAAGAACTCTATAAATATATTGTCTATTGTTTTCAGTTTTGTTTTTTTCTATGTTTAATAATTTCATTTTTCCCCCAAGTTTATTTATTAAAATATTCCAGTCTTTTAGAGATTTCTTCACATGATCTCCTCATAGCTTCAGCTATCTTTAATGCTCTCTCATCTGTTAATGAATCTGGGAAACATGGACAGCTCACAGCGGCTACTATCCTGTTTTTACTATCTAGTATAGGAACTGCTACAGCTCTTATATTAACTGAATGTTCCATATTGTCAAAAGAAAGTTTATTTATATTTATTTTAAGAAGTTCCCTTTTTAATTCATCTCTATCAGTTATCGTATTTTCAGTATATTTAGGAAGAGTTCTTTCTAAAAGTTTATTTAATTTACTTTCATTCAGCTGACATATTAAAAGTTTACTGGCAGCTCCTGCATGTAATGGAAATATTGCATTTTCAGAAACTGATATTTTAATAAAGTCACTGCTTTCTACTTTTCCTATACTTCTTATTTTATCTTCATCTAAAACACTTATTTTAAAAGTTTCCTTAAATTTTAAAGATAACTCTTCCAAATATGGATATGCAATATTTTTTATAAGAGTATATCTTTCATGTTTATTTGAAAAAAAATAAAATTTTTCTCCTATCTTATATTCTCTTCCTTCTAAATTCAAGTATTTAAGTTCTGTTAAAACTGATAAAAGTCTATTTGTTGTTGCCTTAGGTATTTCTAAATCTTTTGAAATATCAGCCTGTGTAGCTGACTCTTTATAATAAAGATATTTGAATATCTTATCCGCTTTTTCTATAGCAGGAACTTTTTTTTCACTTTCCATATCTCCCCCTTATTTAAGTTACATTTCTCTATAATTAATTCATCATAATAAGTTATTTATTTAAAAATCTATAATATATTATACTATATTTTTCCATATATGGAACTAACTTTTTTCTACTTTTTTAATAGTTATTCCATGATTTTGATAAAGACTTTTATAGGTTTAGTAAATTTCGTTTCATATATGAAATTTTTTATTTATTTTTTTATTGTACTTTTTAACAATATTGAGTTATAAATAGACTATAAGAAATTTAATAAAAAATAATATAAAAAGAAATCTAATATAACAAAAATTTCTATTTCAATACAATGTACACAATATGAATAATGAAAATTTTGTCATATTAGTAAAACTGAGGAGGACAGATTTATGAGAAAAAAACTTATTATGATCATTTTCACTTTAATGGCTGCTTGTGCCTTTGCTAAAGCTTATCCTAGTAAAAATATCAATATGATTGTACCATTCAGTGCTGGTGGTGGAACAGATGCAGTTGCTAGAAAATTGGGCAGCCTTATGGAAAAAGAACTTGGAACTTCAGTAGTTATAGTTAATAAAACTGGAGGAGCTGGAGCTGTAGGAATGACTTTTGGAGCTACTCAAAAGAAAGATGGTTATACAATTACAATGATAACTAGAGAAATTGTTTCATTACCTTTAATGAACCTTTCTCCTATCAGTTATAAAGATTTTGAATTAGTATCTTTAGTAAATATGGATCCTGCTGTTGTTTTAGTTGAAAAAGATTCTAAGTATCAAACTTTAGATGAACTTTTAGCAGATGCCAAAGCAAATCCTGAAAAAATAAAATTTGCAAGTACAGCTAAACCTAACTTTTATGCTTTAGCTATAGAAAATGAAGCTGGTGTGAAGTTTAATCATATTCCATATAATGGAGCTGGAGAAGTTATTCCAGCATTGTTAGGAAAACATGCTGATTTCTCTCTAATGGGACCAGGAGAAGCTATTGGTCAATTAAAAGCTGGTCAATTAAGAGCTTTAGGAATCATGGCTGATACTAGAATTGAAAGTCTTCCAGAAGTTGCTACATTAAAAGAATTAGGACATGATGTTGTTTCTGGTACTTGGAGAGGTATTGCAGTACCTAAAGGAACTTCACCTGAAATAGTTGCTACTCTTGATGCTGCTATTAAAAAATCTATTGAATCAGATGATTTTAAAGATTTCATGAACAATTCTACATTTGGAATCAAATATTTAAATGGAAAAGATTTTGAAACATTTATAATAGATGATACTACTACAATAGACTCAATAGTAAAATCTTTAAAATAGTCATGTAAAATTCTTAAATTAATGTATGGAAAGGTTACTATATTTATTAGTAACCTTTTTTATAAAAGGGGGATTAATTTTGTTAGAAACTATTTTTTCTGTATTTTTATGTATAGTAAGTGCTTTTATTTTTTATTCTTCTACTCAGTTTAATATGGCTTTCATAGGAGACTCTGGACTAGGTCCTGATTTCTTTCCTAAAATTATTGCAATTATTTTATTTATACTCTCTGGTATACTTTTTGCAGGAAGCATAAAAAACAAAGATAAAAAAAGTATTTATAATTCAAATATGAGATATACCTTCATGGTAATTTTTGCTTTTGCAATATATATATTTCTTATAGACAGAATTGGTTATTTAATATCTACTATAATTTTTGCTTTTGTTATAATAACTATTTTAAAGAGCAAATCTAAGATATTAAATATAATATTTGCAATAATATTTCCTGCAGCCTTATACTTATTATTTACTTATGCTTTTAAAGTATCTTTACCTACAGGATTATTTATCTAATTTTAAATAGAGGGGGAAATATAAAATGTTTAGTCATTTAATACAAGGTTTATCTACAGCTCTGCTGTTAGGTAATCTGTTTTATCTAATTCTTGGAGTAACTGGAGGGATTGTCATTGGAGCTCTTCCAGGGCTTACTGCAACAATGGGAGTTGCTATTCTTCTTCCTTTTACATTTGGTATGGATGCTGTTACTGGTCTTATAATGCTTGTAGGAATATATATAGGAGCTATCTATGGAGGTTCTATCTCAGCTATACTTTTGAATACTCCTGGAACTCCAGCATCAGCTGCTACTTGTTTTGATGGTTATGCTTTAGTAAAAAAAGGATATCCAACAAAAGCTCTTAGTGCATCCACTATTGCCTCAGCTTTAGGAGGTCTTATCAGTTGTCTAGCTCTTGTTACTATATCACCTGTTTTGGCAAAATTTGCTTTGAGATTCTCTGCTCCTGAATATTTTGCCTTAGCTTTATTTGGACTTACTATTATTGCAAGTATATCTGCTGAAAACTTCTTAAAGGGAATAATTGCTGGAATGATAGGATTATTAATATCTTGCTTTGGTATGGATGCTATAACAAGTTATCCGAGATTTACTTTTGGTGTAGTGGATCTTTTAAATGGATTTTCGGTTATCCCTGTTCTTATAGGGTTATTTGCTGTATCAGAAGTTTTTAATCAGATAGAAACTTTAATAGGAGAAAAAGAAATAAAAACAGATATAATTATGGATAAAAACTATATGAACTGGAAAGAAATAAAACATTGTCTCCCTACTATACTTAAATGTGGAGCCATTGGAACTTTTATAGGTTCTATTCCTGGTGCTGGTGCTGATATTGCTGCCTTTGTATGCTATAATGAAGCCAAAAGAAGTAACAAGAATGAAAAGTTTGGAGAAGGAAGTCTTATTGGTATCTCTGCTCCTGAGTCTGGTAATAACGGAGTGACTGGAGGAGCTTTGGTTCCACTGCTTACTCTTGGAGTTCCTGGAGATGCTGTTGCTGCTGTTCTTTTAGGTGCACTTATAATTCAAGGATTAACTCCAGGCCCATTGCTTTTTGAACAAAATCCTGAAATTGTTTATGGATTATTTAGTTCTATGATAATTGGAAATATTCTTCTCCTATTTATAGGATTAGCAGGTATAAAATTCTATAGCAGAATTGTTGAGATTCCTAAAACTCTAATGATTCCTGCTATATTAATACTTTCAACTATTGGATCATACTCTATGAATAATAGCTTATTTGATGTAGGAGTCACTTTTGTTTTCGGGATAATTGGATATGTAATGTCAAAAATAAAAATGCCTAGCTCTCCAATAGTTTTAGCTGTGATCTTAGGACCAATGCTTGAAACTAATTTAAGAAAAGCTGTCTTGATGTATGAGGGATCATACAGTTTCTTATATACTAGACCAATAACTGTAGTATTTCTAATTTTGACTGTTCTTTCAATGGTATCAGCTTTAAAAAAGAAAAAATAGAAAAACTAAAGAAATATTTAATAAATACTATAAAATATATTGTTATTTAAAAATAAGAAATTTGTTATAATGGATAAAAAGTTATATAAAAAAGGAAACTGCTTAAGTAGTTTCCTTTTTTATGCACTTATTGCTTTTTCTTTAAATTTTAAAAATCTTTCACACTGTTTTTTTCTGTCATATCCAAGCATTATACCAAGTATAAAATCTTCTTCTGGAGTATAAGCTGTCAAAGAAAGTTTATTTATATTCTTTATCACTTCTACACATTCCTTTGCTCCAAAAAATACATTTATTCTTTGTTTTCCTAAAGGATATATTATATAGTCTATATTTTCAGAATTTAGTTTTTCTTTTATAATTTCAATATTTTTTTTATCTGTAGTGTGTAATATAAGATTTCTGATTCCTTTTTGGTATTCGTATATGTGGTGTATAAAAACTTCCATGCTCTACCTCCTATAAATTTATAATTGATTATAGCACTAATTAAAAATATTTTCAATATATTTTAAAATAAAATTATTTGAAATACAAAACAAAAATAAGAGGATATTAATAAAAAAAGATAGATATAGAAAAAGTTTATGGTATAATTAAAAATAGGAATTAATAAAGGTAGGTATGATATGTTCAAAATACATTCAAAATACAGCCCTACTGGAGATCAGCCAGAGGCAATAAAAAAAATAACTGATAATATAAATAATGGAGTAAAAGATCAGGTACTTCTTGGAGTTACTGGTTCAGGAAAAACTTTTACTGTAGCCAATATCATTGAAAAAACACAAAGACCAGCTTTGATACTTGCTCCTAATAAAACATTGGCAGCTCAGCTTTATTCAGAATATAAAAGTTTTTTTCCTGATAATGCTGTAGAATATTTCGTATCATATTATGATTATTACCAGCCAGAAGCTTACATAGTAACTACTGATACCTATATAGAAAAAGACTCATCCATTAATGATGAAATAGAAAAATTAAGACATGCTGCGACTGCTGCTCTTATGAACAGAAGAGATGTAATAATAGTAGCTTCTGTTTCTGCCATATATGGATTGGGGTCTGCTGAAACATATAGAAAAATGACTATCCCAATAGATAGGCAGACTGGAATAGATAGAAAAGAGCTTATTGAAAGACTTATAAGTATAAGATATGAAAGAAATGACATAGCTTTTGAAAGAGGAAAATTTAGAATAAAAGGTGATGTTATAGATATATACCCATCATATATGGAAACTGGATATAGGCTTGAATACTGGGGAGATGATTTGGAAGAAATATCTGAAATAAATACTCTTACTGGACAAAAAATAAGAAAAAATCTAGAAAGAATAGTTATTTATCCTGCAACTCAATATCTTACAGCAGATGGTGATAATGAAAGAATTCTTGCTGAAATACAAAAAGATCTGAAAATAGAGGTAGAAGCCTTTGAAAAAAGAGGAAAACTCCTTGAAGCTCAAAGATTAAAACAAAGAACTGAATATGATATGGAAATGATAAGAGAAATTGGATACTGCAAAGGTATAGAAAATTATTCAAGATATCTTTCTGGAAAAAAAGAAGGAGAAACTCCTGATACCCTGCTTGAATATTTCCCAAAAGACTTCCTTATATTTATAGATGAATCTCATATATCTATTCCACAAATAAGGGGAATGTATAATGGTGACAGAGCGAGAAAAACAGCTCTTGTTGAAAATGGATTCAGATTAAAAGCTGCCCTTGACAACAGACCTTTAAAGTTTGAAGAGTTTAGAAAAATATCTGATCAGTCAGTATTTGTATCAGCTACTCCTGGAGATTTTGAAATAGAAGCCTCACATGGACATATTGCAGAGCAGCTTATAAGACCTACTGGAATACTCGATCCTGTAATAGAGGTAAGGCCTACCAAAAACCAAGTGGATGATTTACTGGAAGAAATAAGAATAAGAGCTGACAGAAAAGAAAGAGTTTTGGTTACCACTCTTACTAAAAAAATGGCTGAAGAACTTACTGAATATTATCTTGGATTTGGTGTGAGAGTAAAATATATGCATTCTGACATAGATACATTAGAAAGAATAGATATAATTAAAGGATTGAGAAAGGGTGAATTTGATGCTCTAGTTGGGATTAACTTGTTAAGAGAAGGATTGGATATCCCTGAAGTTTCTTTAGTTGCCATATTAGAGGCTGATAAAGAAGGTTTTTTAAGAAGCAGAAGATCTTTGGTACAAACAATAGGTAGGGCTGCCAGAAATATAGAAGGGCGTGTTATACTCTATGGAGATATAATGACTGATTCTATGAAACAGGCTATTGATGAAACTAATAGAAGAAGAAAAATACAAAATGAATATAATGTATTCAATAATATAGATCCTAAAACTATTGTTAAAGAAATCAGTGAAGACTTAATCAATCTTGATTATGGATTAGATATCAATGAAACTGAAGATAAATCTAAAAAAACATTTACATCTAGAAAAGACATTGAAAAAGAAATAATAAAACTTCAAAAACAAATAGCGAAACTTTCTAAAGAATTAGATTTTGAAAATGCTATTATAAAAAGAGATGAAATGACTAAACTTAAAAAACTGTTACTAGATTTTTAACCAAGGAGTTTTTAATGTTTGAAGAAAGAACTTATAGTGTAAGCGAATTTAATAAAAAAGTAAAAAACTATTTAGAAGAAAACAGTGATTTAAGAGAATTTTTCCTTGAAGGAGAAATGTCAGGTGTAACTTATTACAAAAGTGGACATCTATATTTTAATCTGAAGGATAAGGAAGCTCAAGTTAAATGTGCTGCTTTTAAATATAAATTCAAAAGAATTGCAGAAGATTTGAAAGATGGTGATTCTGTAAAAATATTTGGAGATGTTGGTTTCTATGAAAATAGAGGAGATTTTCAAATACTTGTAAGACATATTGAGAAAAAAAACGAATTAGGAGAGCTTTTTGCTAAACTTGAAAAATTAAAAAAAGAGATGGCTGATCAAGGTTACTTTGATCTTTCTCATAAAAAACCTCTCCCTAAATTTCCTAAAAACATTGGAGTGGTTACTGCCTATACTGGAGCAGCCATACAAGATATAATAAAAACTATCAAAAAAAGAGATGATACAATAAATATTTATGTATATCCTGCCAAAGTACAAGGAATAGGAGCAAAAGAAGAAATCATAAAAGGAATTAAAACTTTAAACCAAATAAAAGATATTGATTTAATAATAGCTGGGAGAGGTGGAGGAAGCATAGAAGACCTCTGGTCTTTTAATGAAAAAGAAGTGGCACTTGCTTTTTATGATTCTGAAAAACCTATCATATCTGCTGTAGGGCATGAAATAGATTATCTTCTCAGTGATCTCACAGCAGATGCAAGAGCAGCTACCCCTACTCAAGCTGTAGAGTTATCTGTTCCTGAACGAATAAAAACTTTAGAATCTATAGAAGACAGAAGCAGATATTTGAAATCTCTTATGAAAAATTATATAGAAATTTTAAAAAGAGAATTGGAAAAAAGAGAGAATAATTACTACATAAAAAATTTCAGTAGAAATATTGAAGAAAAAAATCAAGAGATAATTGAAAAAGAAATTCTTTTGAAAAAAGCCTTTGAACGCCATGTACAAAATCTTCAAAATAATTTAAACAACAGAGTAAATAAAATAGTTAATTTAAATCCACTTGAAACTTTAAAAAGAGGATATAGTGTTGTCACTAAAAATGGAATTTCAATAAGAAAAATCAGTGATTTATCAGTAAATGATGAAATTGATATTAAAATAGATGATGGTTTGATAAAAGGAATAGTAAAGGAGATAAAAAATGAAAAAGATACTTATTAGTATATTTATACTCTTATCTGCATCTTTAGCTTTTTCAGAGGAAATTACACCTATATATGAATATAGAAACGAAGCTCTGAGAAATATAGACACTCAAATGAATGCTGAAAGAAGCAGAGGAAGATTGAAAAGACTAAATAATCAATTTGAAGCAGAACTAAAAAATTATATAGAATCTGTAAATGGAAATACTGAAGTAATCTTTCAATTAGGAAATCAATATTTCAGAATGAATCAGTATGATCGTGCAAGAAAAATATTTTCTATGGATAAAACTGATATAAGAAATGTTTTTGGAGCAGCTACTACAGCAAGATTCCTTGGCAGAAATGAAGAAGCCATTTCATTATATAATGATACTCTAAGTATAGATTCTTCATTTTATGAGGCTTATCTTGGTAGGGGAATAGCTAATAAAAATCTTCAAAACTATGACAATGCTCTAAGCGATTTTAAACAATATTTAAATTATAAACAGAATGAGTATGTATATGCTGGTATGGGAGATATCTATATGGCAACTGAAAGATATACAGAAGCAAGAAATATTCTTGAAAAAGGAAGAAGTTTATACCCTAGTTCTAAAACAATAAGAGAACTTTTGGTAAAAGTTTATGCAAAAATAAAATAGAGGTGATCCTATTGGAATGGTATAAATTAAGGACAGCAGGTGTCAAAGACAGTGTTATCCGTAATTTAATGTCAGCTTTTAAGGAATACTTGGATATATTTAAATTAGATGAATTTCAACTAAAAAAATACTTCAATATAGATGATACAGAATATAAAAAAATTATTAACTCTAAAACTCTATCTCTTGATAAAGAAATAGAAAACCTAAAGAAAAACAAAGTGAAAGTATTAAGTTTAAAAAATAACAACTATCCAGAAGAACTAAAAAATATAAGTCAGCCTCCTGTTTTCTTATACTATAAAGGAGATATTTCTCTTCTTAAGAATAAAAGAATAGGAGTAGTAGGTACAAGAAAAGCTACTGTCTATGGAAAAATAACCTGCGAAAAAATGACTGAAGAACTTGTAAATAATGAAATAACTACTGTAAGTGGACTAGCTCTTGGAATAGACAGTATATGTCATAAAAAAACTTTGGATAAATCTGGCAAAACTATTGCAGTAGTTGGCAGTGGTCTTGATATTATTTATCCAAAAGAAAACAGAATCCTTTGGGAAAATATAGAGAAATATGGATTAATAATCAGTGAATATCCTTTAGGAACAGAGCCTATTGGGTATAATTTTCCTATGAGAAATAGAATAATAGTTGGTTTATCCAGAGGAATTCTTGTAATAGAAAGTCAAAAAAAAGGTGGCAGTTTAATCACTGCTGAATTAGCTTTGGAAGAAGGAAGAGAAGTATTTGCTGTTCCAGGAGATATTTTTTCCCCTTCATCTGAAGGATGTAATAATCTTATAAAAAACAGTCAGGCAAAGCTTACAACAGATGTAAAAGATATAATTACAGAATATGGATGGGAAGTAAAAAATAATAAAAATAATAATTTAAATCTTACTTCTTATGAAGAAAAAATATTTTCTCTGCTTGAAAAAGAAAAAAATTTAGATGAACTTATTTTAGATACTTCATTTAAAGCAAGTGAGATTTTATCTATACTTATGGACCTTGAAATAAAGAGTGCTATAGTAAGTATTCCAGGTGGAAAATATAGAAGAAAAAACTAAAATATAATTGTTTGTTGCTTTTTTTATTATTTTTTAGTAAAATGAAACGGAAATATAGTAAACAAAAATTTGAGTTCAGATAGGGGTGAAAAATTTGGTTAAAAAGAATTTAGTTATAGTTGAATCCCCAGCTAAGGCTAAAACAATAGAAAAAATCTTAGGAAAAAATTTCCATGTAGTTGCTTCTTTTGGGCATGTCAGAGACCTTCCTAAAAGTAAACTTGGTGTAGATGTGGAAAATAATTTCCAACCTTCTTATTCTACTATAAAAGGAAAAGGAGATGTAATAAAAAATTTAAAAGATCTTGCAAAAAAATCTGATAAAATATATCTTGCTTCCGATCCAGATAGAGAAGGAGAAGCTATTGCATGGCACATAGCTCATGCTTTAAAACTTGACGAAAAAGATAACAACAGAATAGAATTTAATGAAATAACTGAAACAGCTATTAAAGATTCTATATCACATGCTAGAAAAATTGATATGGATAAGGTAAATGCCCAGCAAGCCAGAAGAATACTTGATAGATTAGTGGGATATGGTATAAGTTCTTTACTTTGGAAAAGTATCTCTTCAAACACTTCTGCTGGAAGAGTTCAATCTGTAGCTCTAAAGCTTATTTGTGATTTGGAAGATGAAATAAAAAAATTCATTCCAGTTAAATTCTGGGAAATAAAAGGAGAGTTTTTAAATAAATTAAAACTTTCTTTATATAGAGTAGATAATAAAAAATTTGATAAACTTACTGATGAAAAAATTGTTAAAGAAATAAAAAAAATAGAAAAAAAAGATTTTACTGTAATTGAAGCCAAAGTTTCGAAAAAAAGTAAAAATTCTCCATTACCTTTAAAAACTAGTACTCTTCAGCAGTTAGCTTCGTCTTATTTAGGTTTTTCAGCTTCTAAAACTATGAGAGTAGCTCAAAGTTTATATGAAGGTATTGATATAGATGGAAATCATAAAGGACTTATAACATATATGAGGACTGACTCTACAAGAATATCTGAAGACGCTGTAGAAATGGCAAAAAAATATATTCTTGAAAATTTTGGAAAAGAATATCTTGGAATACAAAAAACTGTTAAAAATAAACAGAAAATACAAGATGCCCATGAAGCTATCAGGCCTACTGATATTCTCTTAACTCCTGATAATCTGAAAAGTACTTTAGATAAAGACCAGCATAAACTATATAAACTAATCTGGGATAGATTTCTTATATCACAACTTGCTCCTATGAAATATGAGCAGTTTGAAATAATATGCAATTATGAAAAGTTCGACTTTAGAGGAACTATTAATAAAATAATATTTGATGGATATTATAAAATATTTAAAGAAGAGGAAGATCTTCCTCTTGGAGAATTTCCTGCTATAAAAGAAGGCGATATTCTTAAATTAGAAAAGCTTCTTATCAAAGAAGACTTTACTAAGCCTCCTTCAAGATTTACTGAATCTTCTTTAGTTAAAAAGTTAGAAGCTGAAGGAATTGGAAGACCTTCTACATATGCTACTATTATAGAAACTTTGAAAAAAAGAGAATATGTTGTAGTTGAAGGGAAAAGTTTCAGTCCTACTGCATTAGGCTATGAAATAAAAGATAAACTTGATGAAAATTTCCCTAATATAATGAATGTTAAATTTACTGCTGAACTTGAAAATAAGCTTGATGATGTTGCTGAAGGAGAAAAAGATTGGATAAATCTTCTTTCAGTATTCTATAAAGAGCTTAAACATTATATAGATAAATTTAAAATCACAGTGGAAGAAGAAATGTCAAGAATAATTGAATCTGATGTTCCATGTTCTTGTGGAAAAGGCAACATGATTCTAAAGACAGGTAGATTTGGAAGATATCTTGCATGTCCTAGTGAATCTGATGACTGTAAAGAAAAAATATCTCTTAAAGGTGTGGAAATACCTGCTGAAGATATAAAAAATGGTAAAATATTTGTAAAAGAGAAAGTAGAAGAAATAGTAAAAGCAAAAAAAGGAAGACCTACTGATGTATACACAGATAATAACACTATGTATCTTTTAAAATTTGGTAGATTTGGAAGTTATCTGGAAAGTGAAAAGTTTGCTGAAGACAATATAAGAACTCCTCTTCCTCCTGAAATCAGAAAAATGCTGGCTAATAACCAAATAACAGAAAAAGATGGAGTAGTCCAGCTTAAAGCTGAATTAAAAAAGATTACTGATGAAGAAGAAAAGATATTGAAAGCAGCTGGTAAATGTGAAAAATGTGGAAAACCATTTAAAATTAACAGAGGCAGATGGGGAAAATTTCTTGCTTGTACAGGATACCCAGAATGTAAAAATATAAAAAAAATAGAAAATAAAAAATAGAAGAACTCACCCTTAGGGGTGAGCTCTTTGAGTTTGGAAATAAATTTTAGAGGAGAAGCAATGAACAATAAAGAAGTTATAATAGTAGGAGCTGGATTAGCTGGTTGCGAAGCTGCGTATCAACTTGCTAAAAGGGGAATAAAAGTAAAACTTTATGAAATGAAATCAAAAAAAATGACAGAGGCACATAAAAAAGAGTATTTTGCTGAGCTTGTCTGCAGTAATTCTTTAGGTGGAGATAATCTTGCCAATGCTTCTGGTCTTATGAAAGAAGAACTAAGAAAACTTGATTCTCTTCTTATAAAAATAGCTGATAAAAATAGAGTTCCTGCTGGACAGGCTCTTGCTGTAGACAGAGATGGTTTTTCACTAGAAATTACTGAATATTTAAAAAATATGAAAAATATAGAAGTGGTTGATGAAGAATTTACTGAAATACCTGAAGATAGAATAATACTTATTGCTTCTGGTCCTCTTACATCTGAAGTATTATCTAAAAAAATAGCTGAACTTACTCATAGTGAGCATCTTTATTTTTATGATGCTGCTGCTCCCATTATAACTTTAGAATCTATTAATATGGAAAAAGCTTATCGTCAGTCTCGTTATGGAAAAGGAGAAGGGGAGTACATAAACTGTCCAATGAATAAAGACGAATATTATGCTTTTTATAATGCTTTAATAACAGCTGAAAGAGCTCCTTTAAAAGTTTTTGAAGAAGAAAAACTTTTTGAAGCATGTATGCCTGTTGAAAGAATAGCCATGACTGGAGAAAGAACTCTTGTATTTGGACCTTTAAAACCTAAAGGACTTATTAATCCCAAAACTGATAAAATGGATTATGCTGTTGTACAGCTTAGGCAGGATGACAAAGATGGAAAACTATATAATATAGTGGGATTCCAAACTAATTTAAAATGGGGAGAACAAAAAAGAGTTTTTTCAATGATTCCTGGACTTGAAAATGCTGAGTTCGTTAGATATGGTGTCATGCACAGAAATACATTCATAGACTCATCAAAATTATTAGATGAAACATTAAAATTAAAAACACATGACAATATCTATTTTGCTGGCCAGATAACAGGAAGTGAAGGTTATGTTTCTTCCATATCTACTGGAGCTATTGCTGCTATTAATATAGCTCATAAATTATTAGAAAAATCTCCCTTTGTCTTAGATGATAGAAGTGCTATTGGAGCAATAATAAAATATATTACTGAAGAAAAGAAAAATTTTCAGCCTATGGGACCTAATTTCGGAATTATAAAATCTCTTGATGGAATGAGAATAAAAGATAAAAAAGAAAGATATAATATGATTTCAAAAATAGCTTTAGAATACTTAGAAAATAAAATAAATGAACTTGCATAGAAATATTTCTTAATATGAGTTATAATATTTAAGAAGATATCAGATCTACAGGGAGGAAAGATGGAAAATATAGAAAAAAATATAAAAGATTTTTTGTATTTTGCTGAATTTGGAGAAAATAAAAGCCTTAATACTATTAAATCGTTGAAAAAAGATCTTTCCCAGCTTAGTGAATATTTAAAAAATATAGAAAAAACTGAAGATGCCTCAAAAATAACTCCTGTTATGCTTAGAGGATTTATTATAGAACTTCAAAAAAATGAAGTGGGGAAAAGATCCATTAACAGAAAACTTTCATCTTTAAGATCTTTTTTTAAATATTTAATAAAAAACAATCTTATTAAAAACAATCCTATTGAAATAATTAACTCTCCTTCATTTGAAGCAGAAAAACCAGATATATTAACTTTAGAAGAAATAAATAAACTTAGAGATACAATTGATATAAGTAATACCAATGGATTAAGAGACAGATTAATATTTGAATTACTTTATTCAAGCGGGATAACTTCTACTGAAATGCTTGGTATTGGAGAACAAGTTTTTGATCTTGATAGCAGAACCCTTTTAGTTTCAAATGGAAAAACAAATAGAACTGTTTTTTTTAGTCAAAGAACTAGAGAATATTTCAAAAGATATGTTGAATCTAAAAAAGAAAAATACAATGATAAGTACAACTCCAGCATTCTTTTTGTGAATGGTTCTGGAAGTAGATTAAGTGACAGGTCATTAAGGAGAATTGTTGATAGATATGCTGCAAAAGCTGGAATTACAAGAGAAATAAGCCCTTATACTTTTAGGCATACTTTTGCTGTGCATCTTTTAGCTAAAGGAATGAGCCTTAATTTTTTGCAAGAACTTATGGGACATGTTACAATAGAGAGTACAAAAATATATCAAGAAATTTTATATAAAATACCACTTGACTTTATAAATCAAAGTTAGAGGAGTGAACTATTATGATAAGAGCTACTACAATTATAGCAGTAAAAAAAGATGGAAAAGTTGCTGTTGCTGGGGATGGACAGGTTACTTTTGGAGAAGTAGTCTTCAAAGGTAATGCAAAAAAAATACGTAAAATAGGTAATTATGAAGTTTTAGCTGGATTTGCTGGAGCTGCTGCTGATGCTTTTGCATTGATGGATAAATTTGAAAACAAGTTAGATGAATTTGGAGGTAACTTAAAAAAAGCTTCTGTTGAACTTGCAAAAGACTGGAGAACAGATAAAGCTTTAAGAGTTTTAGATGCCATGCTTATTGTAGCTGATAAAAATACTATCTTAATTCTTTCAGGTAATGGAGATGTAATAGAACCTGATGAAGATATAGCAGCCATTGGCAGTGGAGGAAATTATGCTTATGCTGCTGCCAGAGCCCTTATAAGGAATAATAAAGAAATGTCTGCTGAAGAGATAGCAATTGAAGCTATGGGAATAGCTGGTGAAATGTGTATTTATACAAATTTAAATATAGTTTATGATGTATTAAGTTAAGGAGAGATATATATGGGTAAAAAGTGTATTGGATGTGGAATCGAATTACAAAGCGAAGATGCTAATAAAAATGGATATTTACCTGAAGGGAAATTTCAAGAAAATGGTGAACATTATTGTCAAAGATGCTTTAAAATAAAAAATTATGGTAAATATATGCCTGTAAGATTAAATAAAGATGACTATAGAAAAGAAGTGCAAGAAGCAATGCAGTACTCAAAATTAGCTATAGCAGTATTTGATATAATAGATTTTGAAGGTTCTTTTGATGATGAAATACTTGATGTCCTTAGGGAAATGGATTCTATTGTAGTTATTAATAAATTAGATCTTATTCCTGATGATAAACATCCTTCTGAAGTGTCAGACTGGGTAAAAAGTAGACTGGCAGAAGAAGGAATAGCTCCTCTTGATATTGCAATTGTAAGCAGTAAAAATGGTTATGGAATAAATGGTATATTTAAAAAAATAAAACATTTTTTCCCTGATGGAGTAGAAGCAATAGTTCTTGGTGTTACTAATGTAGGAAAATCAAGTATTGTTAACAGACTCTTAGGAGCTAAAAAAGTAACTGTTTCTAAATATCCAGGTACAACACTTAAAAGTGTAAAAAATCAAATTCCTCATACAAATATTGTGCTAGTTGATACTCCTGGACTTATTCCAGAAGGACGTATTTCTGATTTAGTATGTGAAGAATGTAACTTAAAAATGGTTCCTTCAGGTGAAATATCTAGAAAGACTTTTAAAGTAAAAAAAGGCAGAGCTCTTTTAATTGGAGAACTATTATGGTTTAAGGTCTTAAATGAAGATAACACTATGCCTATTTTCTCTCTTTATGCCGCAAAAGACGTAACTTTCCATGAGACAAATACAGAAAAATTAAAAGAACTTTTATCTTCTGACAGAAAAGATCTCCTTTATCCACCATGTGATAATTGCAGACCTCAGTATAAAAAATTGGAAATGATAAAGAAAAAAATAAAGGTGTTGGCTGGAGAGGAATTAGTATTTAAAGGATTAGGATGGATATCTGTAAAAAGAGGTCCATTGGAAATTGAAGTTATTCTTCCTAAAGAAGCTGAAATGATTGTAAGAGATGCTTTTATTAAACCAAAAAGATAGGGAACAGCAATGAAAAAAAATATTGATTGGAAAGTAATGTTAGGAACTGGCACTGTTATATTAGGAATAGCAGTTATAATATTAATAGGTATATATAATATTAACGATTTGAAGGAAGCAAGAAGAGCAGAAGCTACTCTAAAAAATTTGAGAGAACTTAGAATAGCCCTTGAAAAATATTATACTTTAACTAAAGATTACCCTGATTTGACTAAGGAAGGAGTAAAGGATAATCTTAAACTTTTAGATTTTAAAACTCCTGCTGGAGAAATTATTTCTTTTGCAGAAATATATGGGAGAAACAGCATTCCTAAAACTCCAGAAAATGAAAGAGTAAACAGCAGTAATGAAATTTATAATACAGATGATTTTAGGAATGGAACAAATATAGGTGGTTGGAATTATGATTATTCAGGACATACTGGAGAAATCCATGCCAACCTGCCATTCAATGTTTTTTCACAAAACATGAATTGGTGTGAACATTAAATAAAGAATTGTGCTGGAGGTTAAAATAGTGAAATATGACATTATCTTTTTAGGTGGTGGACAAGCTGGGGTATTTGGTGCTTATGAAGCTGTCGAAAAAAAAGATGGAGCAAAGATTCTTATTATTGATAAGGGTAAAATGCTCAAACAAAGAATATGCCCAAAAGAAACTCTTGGAAAATGTGTAAATTGTCCTACTTGTTCAATAATTTATGGAGTAAGTGGTGCTGGAGCTTTTTCTGATTCAAAATTTAATATGGATTATAGAGTTGGTGGAGATGTACATAATGTAACAGGAAAAAAAATAGTTAATGATACAATTCAATATGTGGTAAATATATATAAAAAATTTGGATTTAACGAGAAGCCAGCAGGAATAAGTTATAATTCTGTTATGGAAAAAATAAAAAGAGGATGTATTGAAAATGGAATTCAGCTTGTTGATACACCTACTATGCATCTTGGAACTGATGGTTCCAGAAAACTATATACTGAACTTATAGACTATTTAATTGAAAAAGGTATAGAGTTTGCTACTGAAAGGGAAATAGAAAGTCTTCTCATCGAAGATGGAAAAATTAAAGGGGTAGCTGTTACTCATAAAGGTAAAAAAGAGGAATATTATTCTGATCATGTAGTCATTGGAATGGGAAGAAGTGGTGCCCAAAAAATGATGGACTTATGTAAAGAACATAATATAAAATATGAAAATGGTGCTATTGATATTGGAGTAAGAGCTGAAATACCTGATATTATTATGAAAGAAATCAATGAAAACTTTTATGAAGCAAAAATGATCTATTATTCTAGAAACTATAGAGATAAAATGAGAACTTTCTGCAGCAATCCAAGTGGATTTATTGCTGCTGAAAAATATGAAGATGATTTTGTTCTTGCAAATGGTCATGCTTATAAAGATAGAAAATCTTCTAATACAAATCTTGCTCTATTATGTACTAAAAAATTTACTGAACCATTTAATCAACCCTTTGAATATGCAACTGCAATAGCTAAAATGTCATCCATGCTTACTGGTGGTAAACTTTTAGTTCAATCTTACATAGATCTGAAGGCGGGAAGAAGATCAACTGATGAAAAACTTTCAAGATTAAATATAATTCCTACTACTGAAGATTATGTAGCTGGTGATATAGCTCTAGCATGCCCTCAAAGACTTTTAGACAATATAATGGAATTTATTGAAGTGCTGGACAAAATTACTCCTGGATTTGCTTCTGGGGATCTTCTGCTTTATTTTCCAGAAATAAAATTTAGAAGTACCAGAATAGAAATAAACAAAGATATGGAAACTAGTATTAAAGGTCTTTATGCTGCTGGAGATAGTTCTGGTTATGGAAGTGGACTAAATATAGCTGCAGTAATGGGAATACTAGCTGTAAGAGATATATTAATTAAATTATAAAATAAAAAATAACACTGTTCTATGAAATTAAATTTTTTATAGTCAGTGTTATTTTTTATTGTACAAAGAAAGAAAAATGCTCACATTAGGATTCATTTTCACTCTTTTAAATTGAAAAACTATATAAAGTATGGTAAAATTAATGAAAAGAAGTTATTTTTAGGAGGACATGTTAAATGAGGTTTTTCAACAAACTTTTTAAAAAAGATAAGAATGAAGAAGAGAAAAGCAATATTACTGTTGCTGGTGTTGAAGTTTCTGAAATTCTTGAAGATAATAAAGAAAAAATGGAGACTGAAGCAAAGGATGAAATATCAGATCCTCTTCTTGAAGAAAAAGAAGAAGTTGCCTCTGATTCTGTTTCAGAAATAAAAAAAGAAGAAGGCAAAGGATTTTTTACTTCACTTAAAGACAAACTTTTTAAATCTAGAGAAGGATTATTTGGAAAGTTAAAATCTTTTATTTTAGGAAGAAGTGTAATAGACTTTGAAATGTATGAGGAATTGGAAAATATTCTCATTCAATCTGATATTGGTATGGATATGACTGTAAAAATAGTGGGTGCATTAGAAAAAGAAGTAAAAAGAAGAGGTATAAAAGATCCTAAAGATATTTATCCTGTTTTAAAAGAAGTTATGGAAGGATTCCTTATTAAAGAAGGAAATGATATAGTTATAGAAGATGGCAAGCTTAATGTTATTCTTGTAGTTGGTGTAAATGGTGTAGGAAAAACTACTACAATTGGTAAGCTAGCTTCTAAATTTACAAAGGATGGTAAAAAAGTTATTTTAGGTGCTGGAGATACATTTAGAGCTGCTGCAATTGAACAATTAGAAGAATGGGCAAAAAGATCTGGTGCTGAAATAGTAAAAAGTACTCAAGGTTCTGATCCTGGAGCTGTTGTCTTTGATACACTTACTGCTGCTGAATCAAGAGGAGCAGATGTAGCTATCATAGATACTGCTGGAAGGCTTCATAATAAAAATAACTTAATGAAAGAATTAGAAAAAATTCATAATATCATTAAGAAAAAATTAGGTGTTCAGCATTATGAATCTATTCTGGTAATAGATGGTACCACTGGTCAGAATGGACTTTCACAGGCAAAAGTTTTCAATGAAGTAACTGATTTAACTGGTTTCATCATAACTAAATTAGATGGAACTGCTAAAGGGGGGATTGTGTTCAGTATATCTGAAGAAATTAAAAAACCAATTAAGTTTATAGGAGTAGGCGAAAAAATTGAAGATTTAAGGAAGTTTGATGCAAGGGAATATATACAAGCTATATTTGACTAATATTATACCTTTATTTTGTATATATTTTTCAAAAATAATTGTAATTATAGTTAAAATTTGTTAGTATATATTTAACACTTAAGGGATAAGTATGTCCTGTGAACATGAAAGATAAAAATCTAAAAAATAAATAATATTAAGGAAGTGATTGTTTTGAGTTTTTTGGTTAAAATAAGAGAAAAAGCAAGAACAGTTGGTAAAACAGTTGTATTGCCTGAAGGACAAGATGAAAGAGTAGTTACTGCTGCTGCTAAAATAGTTGAATTAGGGCTTGCTAAACCTGTTGTTTTAGGAATTAAAGCAGATATGGAAAGAGTAGCTAATGATTTAAGAATCTCTTTAAAAGGAGTTGAAATTATTGAAATTGCTAATTCCCCAAAGTTAAATGAATATGCAGCTAAATTTGCTGAATTAAGAGCAAAAAAAGGAATGACTTTTGAAAAAGCTAAAGAAATTATGTCAACTGAACCTAATTTTTATGGAGCTATGATGGTAAAATTAAATGATGCTGACGCTATGGTATCTGGGTCAGATTCACCTACAGCTGATGTATTGAGAGCTGGATTACAAATCATTGGAACTAAACCTGGAATAAAAACTGTTTCTTCTATGTTTGTTATGGAACTTACAGAAAGACAAGAAACTTATGGCGAAGTTTTATTATTTGGAGACTGTTCAGTTATACCAGTTCCAACTTCTGAACAATTAGCAGATATTGCTGAAGCTTCAGTTGTTACTGCTAGAAATGTAGTTGGAATGGAAGGAAAAGTTGCTTTAATGACTTTCTCAACTAAAGGTTCTGCAAGTCATCCTGATGTTGATGTAGTTAAAGAGGCTGGAAACATTTTAAAAGAAAGAGGAGTTAAATTTCCTTTTGAAGCTGAAATACAGGCTGATGCTGCCATCGTTAAATCAGTAGCAATGAAAAAATGTCCTGAATCTAAAGTTGCAGGAAGTGCAAATATCTTAGTATTCCCTAATCTTGCAGCTGGAAACATTGGATACAAATTAGTTCAAAGATTGGCTGGTGCTAATGCATATGGTCCATTAATTCAAGGACTTGCATCTCCTATTAATGATTTATCAAGAGGATGTTCAGTAGATGACATTGTAAACTTAGTAGCAATTACAGCAGTTCAAGCAGCTGAGTAATAATAAAAAAATATAATCTTGGAGGTTAAACGTATAATGAAAGTTTTAGTAATAAACTGTGGAAGTTCATCATTAAAATATCAATTAATGAATCCAGAAACTAAAGAAATATTTGCAAAAGGACTTTGTGAAAGAATTGGAATAGATGGTTCTAGAATGGAGTATGAAGTACCTGCTAAAGATTTTGAAATTGAAATAAAAAAACCTATGCCTACTCATAAAGAAGCATTAGAGTTAGTAATTAAAGCAATAATTGACAAGGAACATGGAGTTATTGCTTCTGTTGAAGAAGTTGGGGCTATTGGACATAGAATGGTTCATGGTGGAGAAACATTTGCTTCATCTGTATTGTTAAATGAAGAGGTTATTAAAGCTGTTGAAGAAAACAATGACCTTGCTCCATTACATAATCCGGCTAATTTAATGGGAGTTAGAACTTGCATGGCTCTTATGCCTGGTAAACCTAATGTAGGAGTTTTTGATACTGCATTCCATCAAACAATGCCTGCTAAAGCATATATGTATGCTTTACCATATGAGGATTACAAAGAATTAAAAGTTAGAAAGTATGGATTCCATGGAACATCTCATCTTTATGTTTCTGAAACAATGAGAGAGATTATGGGAAATCCTGAGCATTCAAAAATTATTGTTTGCCATTTAGGAAATGGTGCATCTATGTCAGCTGTAGTAGATGGAAAATGTGTAGACACTTCAATGGGGCTTACTCCTTTACAAGGGCTTATGATGGGAACTAGATGTGGGGATATTGATCCTGCTGCTGTTTTATTTATCAAAAATAAAAGAGGATTAACTGATAAAGAAATGGATAACAGATTAAATAAAGAATCTGGAATATTGGGAATCTATGGAAAGTCTTCTGACTGCAGAGATATGGAAAATGGTGTAGCTGAAGGAGATGAAAGAGCTATACTTGCTGAAGAAATGTTTATTTATAAAATTAAATCTTACATAGGAGCTTATGCTGCTGCTATGGGTGGAGTAGATGCTATCTGCTTTGCTGGAGGAATCGGAGAAAATGCTGCTGGAATAAGAGAAGCTGCCATTAGTGGTCTTGAGTTTATGGGAGCAAAAATTGATAAAGAGGTTAATTCTGTTAGAAAAAAAGGAAATGTAAAACTTTCTACTGAAGATTCTAAAGTTTTAGTTTATAAAATACCTACAAATGAAGAGCTTGTAATAGCTAGAGATACTTATAAAATTGTTTTTGGAAAATAGTTTGTTAAAAAATATCAAAAAAAAGTGAATTTATAATTGACAAATTTTAATAATGATTTAAAATATATAGTAGAGTAATTTTTTAAAAATACTTTAAAATTATAGGAGGATATTGTAATGGTTAAAAAAATGCAGACTATGGATGGTAACCAAGCTGCTGCTTACGCTTCATATGCGTTTACAGAAGTAGCTGGAATCTACCCAATCACTCCATCATCTCCAATGGCTGAATACACAGATGAATGGGCTTCAAAAGGAATGAAAAATATTTTCGGAGTACCAGTAAAAGTAGTAGAAATGCAATCAGAAGCAGGAGCTGCTGGAACTGTGCACGGGTCTTTACAAGCAGGAGCATTGACAACAACTTATACTGCTTCTCAAGGATTATTACTAAAAATACCTAACATGTATAAAATAGCTGGAGAACTTCTTCCAGGAGTTATTCATGTATCAGCAAGATCTCTATCAGCTCAAGCTTTATCTATTTTTGGAGATCACCAAGATATATATGCTGCTAGACAAACTGGATTCGCTATGCTAGCAACTAACTCAGTTCAAGAAGTTATGGACCTTGCAGGAGTAGCTCACTTAGCAGCTATCAAAACAAGAGTTCCTTTTATGCACTTCTTTGATGGATTCAGAACTTCTCATGAAATTCAAAAAGTAGAAGTTATGGATTATGAAGTTTTCAAAAACTTAATAGATATGAATGAAGTTCAAGCTTTCAGAGAAAGAGCTCTTAATCCTGAACATCCAGTAACTAGAGGAACTGCGGAAAATGATGATATTTATTTCCAAGCTAGAGAATCTCAAAATAAATTCTATGATGCTGTACCTGATGTGGTTGCTCATTATATGGCTGAAATTTCTAAAGCAACTGGAAGAGACTATAAACCTTTCAATTACTATGGAGCACCAGATGCAGAAAGAATAATCATAGCTATGGGATCTATTTGTCCTATATCTGAAGAAACAATTGATTATTTAAATGCTAAGGGAGAAAAAGTTGGATTAATTTCTGTTCACTTATTCAGACCATTCTCTGAAAAATATTTCTTTGATGTATTCCCTAAAACAGTTAAAAAAATAGCTGTATTAGATAGAACTAAAGAACCTGGATCAATTGGAGAACCTTTATTACAAGATATTCAATCAATTTTCTATGGAAAAGAAAATACCCCAGTAATCGTTGGTGGAAGATATGGATTGTCTTCTAAAGATACTACACCTGCTCAAGTAGTTGCAGTATTTGAAAATTTAAAATTAGATCAACCAAAAAATAAATTTACTGTTGGTATTGTTGATGATGTCACTTTCACTTCATTAGAAGTTGGAGCACCTATCTCTGTTACTAATCCAGATGTTAAAGAATGTCTATTCTTTGGACTTGGAGCTGATGGAACAGTTGGAGCTAACAAAAACTCTATCAAAATCATTGGAGATAAAACTGATTTATATGCTCAAGGATACTTTGCATATGACTCTAAAAAATCAGGAGGAGTTACTAGATCTCATTTAAGATTTGGAAAAACTCCTATCAAAGCAAGTTACTTAATTTCTAATCCAAGTTTTGTTGCTTGTTCAGTACCAGCTTACTTACATCTATATGATATGACTTCTGGAATCAGAAAAGGTGGATCTTTCTTAATCAACTGCATCTGGACTCCAGAAGAAGCTGTAAATGAAATTCCAGCTAAAGTAAAAAAAGATTTAGCTAAAAATGGAGCTAGATTATTTATAATCAATGCTACTGCTCTAGCTGAAGAAATTGGATTAGGACAAAGAACTAATACAATCATGCAAGCTGCTTTCTTCAAACTAGCTGATATTATTCCATTTGAAGAAGCTCAACAATATATGAAAGATTATGCTAAAAAATCTTATGCTAAAAAAGGTGACGATATCGTTCAAATGAACTATAAAGCTATTGATAAAGGAGCAGAAGGATTAATTGAAGTTGCTGTAGATCCAGCTTGGGCTGATTTAGATGTTACTTGTGATTGCTCAGGACATGAACATGAAAACTGTTGTTGTGGAACTTGCAGTACTGATATGACTAAAACTGAAAAATTTGTAGAAAAAATTGTTAAACCAGTTAATGCTATAAAAGGAAACGACTTACCTGTATCTGCATTCGATGGATACGAGGATGGAACTTTTGAAAATGGAACTTCTGCATTTGAAAAAAGAGGAATTGCAGTTCATGTTCCTGTTTGGATTGCTGAAAACTGTATTCAATGTAATCAATGTTCGTATGTATGTCCTCATGCAGTTTTAAGACCATTCCTGATGACTGCTGAAGAAAAAGCTGCTTCTCCACTTGAGTTAAAAACTATAAAACCAATTGGAAAAGGATTAGAAGGATTTGAATATAGAATGCAAGTTTCTGCTCTAGATTGTACTGGATGTGGATCTTGTGCTAATACATGTCCTGCTAAAGAAAAAGCTTTAGTTATGAAACCTATTGCTGATTCTCTAGAAGCTGGAGAAGACAAAAAAGCTGGGTATTTATTCAACAGTGTTGAATACAGAAGTGACTTAATGTCTAAAGATACTGTAAAAGGTTCTCAGTTTGCTCAGCCTTTATTCGAATTCCATGGTGCTTGTCCAGGATGTGGAGAAACTCCATATCTTAAAGTAATTACTCAATTATTTGGAGACAGAATGATGATAGCTAATGCTACTGGATGTTCTTCAATATATAGTGGATCTGCCCCTGCTACTCCATATACAACTAATAAAAATGGACATGGTCCATCATGGGCTTCTTCTCTATTTGAAGACAATGCTGAATTTGGAATGGGAATGCATGTAGCTGTTGAAACTATGAGAGACAGACTTCAAAATATAATGGAAGAAAATATGGATAAGGTTCCAGCAGAAGTTGCTGAACTATTTAAAGAATGGATTGAAAACAGATCATCAGCTGCTAAAACTCAAGAAGTTTCTGCTAAAATAGTCGCTGCTCTTGAAGGAAAAGATTGTGATATCTGTAAAGAAATTTTAAGCTTAAAGCAATACTTGATTAAAAAATCTCAATGGATCTTCGGAGGAGACGGTTGGGCTTATGACATCGGTTATGGTGGTGTTGACCACGTTTTAGCTTCTAATGAAGATATAAACATTGTAGTTTTGGATACAGAAGTTTATTCTAATACTGGAGGACAAGCTTCTAAAGCAACACCTACAGGAGCAATTGCAAAATTTGCTGCTGCTGGTAAATCAGTTAAGAAAAAAGACCTTGCTGCTATAGCTATGTCTTATGGACATATCTATGTTGCACAAGTTTGTATGGGTGCTAATCAACAACAATACCTGAAAGCTCTTAAGGAAGCTGAAGCATATAATGGACCATCTTTAATCATTGCTTATTCTCCTTGTATCAATCATGGATTGAAAAAAGGTATGTCTAAAGTTCAAGATGAGATGAAACTTGCTACTGAATGTGGATACTGGCCAATATTCAGATACAATCCAACTCTTGAAGCAGAAGGTAAAAACCCATTACAAATAGATTCTAAAGAACCTAACTGGGATAAATATGAAGAGTACTTATTAGGAGAAGTAAGATATGCTACTCTTTCTAAAGCCAATCCAACTCATGCTAAAGAATTATTTGAATTGAACAAATTTGAAGCTCAAAGAAGATGGAGACAATATAAAAGACTTGCTTCTATGGACTTTGCTTCTGAAAAAAAATAATAAAGATTTAATATCTAAGTATTTTTGAGACTGACCTATGGTCAGTCTCTTTTTTATGGTATAATAAAATTGAATAAATCAATAGATAGAAAAGGAGTTATTATGTTAGAACAAGATATATTTAAAGCTATTGAAGAAGAAATTCCAGTTTGTGGTGAATATTTTCAAGAAACAATTCTAGATATTAAAATAAAAAGAATAGATTTTGAAAGAAGTATATTTCAAGAATGTAAATTTGAAAATTGTGATTTTACTAATTCTTCTTTTTCTCATGTAGAAATGATTAAATGTAGTTTTAAAAATTGTAAATTTATTTCTTCTTATTGGAAATCAAGTATTATAAATAATTGTAATGGAGATGGATGTGACTTTAATCAGAGTATATTTAAAACTGTTGATATAAATAAAAGCTCTTTTTTCTATGGAAATTATTCTAATTCTCTTTGGGAAAATATGAATATTAAAGATAGTTTTTTTAATTATGGATTTCTTTCTGAAATAAAAATGAAAAAAATTAAATTAGATAATGTGAATTTTTCTAATGCTGATTTTTTTAAAACTCCATTGAAAGGAATAGATTTTTCAAATTGTATAATAGAAAATATAAGAGTATCTGATAATTATAGTGAATTAAGAGGTATGCAGCTCAGTATAACTCAAACTATGGATATAGCTCTAATTATTGGAATAAAAATAAAATAATAATATGTAAAGCTCTTATAAGTGGCTTTTTTTACTCTCTTATAGATTATTTCAGCAAAATATTGTATAATGAGTATGGAAATATTTTTTTAATTTAAAATACAATAATCTTAAATTTTAATTACTTGAGAGAAAAAGAATATGGAAACTACGAAATCTATTTTGGGTTGTGCCTCTTCATAAAGACTTGAAAATTCTTTAGGAATAAGTTCTATCCCTCATAAAACTTGTAATTATTCATGTATTTATTGTCAGTTAGAAATTTTATGAATTCAAGGTATAAAACATATTCATAAAATTAGAAAATGACCCTAAAATTAATATAATAGATTACAAGAGAATAAAAAAACATACAAATTAAAATAAAAGGGGAATAAAATGGATAATATAGTAAAAAAAGTAGCAGCTATTCATGATCTTTCTGGTTATGGAAGATCTTCATTAACAAGTATTATACCTATACTTTCAAGTATGAAATTACAAGTATGCCCTGTTCCCACTGCAGTGCTTTCTACTCATACTGGTGGTTTTGAAGGTTTTAGTTTTCTTGACCTTACAGATTATATGGAACAGCATATAGCACATTGGAAAAAATTGGGACTTGAATTTGATTGTATATATTCTGGTTTTTTAGGATCTCCAAGACAAATAAAAATAGTAGCTGATTTTGTCGATTTTTTTGGTCATAAAAATAATCTTACTGTTATAGACCCTGTATTAGGAGATAATGGTAGACTGTATGGAACAATGGAAAAAGAAATGGTAGAAGAAATGAAAAAACTTATTGGGAAAGCTGATATAATAACTCCTAATTTTACAGAAGTTACTTTTCTTTTAGACAAAGAGTATAAAAAAGAAATAAGTGAAGCTGAAATAAAGGAATGGCTTATAGAACTTGCAGCAATGGGACCTAAAATAGTAATAGCCACAAGTGTTCCTGATGAAGACTCACATTCAACTGATAGAAAAACAAATGTTGTAGCCTATGACAGAGAAAATAATGCTTTTTGGAAAGTAAGCTGTAAATATATTCCAGCTTCTTATCCTGGTACTGGAGATGCATATACAAGTGTTGTTATAGGAAGTCTTCTTCAAGGAGACAGTCTTCCTATTGCTATAGAGAGAGGGGTACAATTCATTACCCAATGTATTTTAGCAAGTTATGGTTTCAAATATCCAAATAGAGAAGGAGTTCTTCTTGAAAGAATGCTTGATGTATTAAAAATGCCAACTATTTCAAGCAGTTATGAACTTTTAAAAAATGAGGAATAATTTATAAAGGAATTTATACATCTTTTTTGTAATATATATAAAATCTTATAATTTAAAGAAAGGAAGTGAATAAATGTTTCAAGATGTAGCAGCGATAAGAGCATTAACATTATCTTTCTTGGCTGGAATGTCAACACTACTTGGGGCTTTTATAATATTTATAACTAATAAAAAAAGTGAAAAACTGGTAACTGTATCACTTGGATTTGCTGGTGGAGTAATGATAAGTGTATCATTCACTGATCTTATGCCCAATGCTAATATTTTACTAGCCGCTTATGCTGGAGAAAAAATAGGAGTAGTTTTAGGGGTAGTTTTTCTTCTCATTGGAGTATTATTGGCAGCCCTTTTAGATAAATTTGTTCCCCATGAAGATGAACCACATGGGGATGGTAAACAACATGAAAATCTATTTAGAGTAGGTTTTGTATCTACTCTTGCTATTGGATTGCATAACTTTCCTGAAGGAATAGCGACATTTATGGCTGGTTATGATAATATGACTTTGGGAATTTCTATTGCATTAGCTATAACTATGCACAATATCCCTGAAGGAATATCTGTAGCTATGCCTATTTATTTTGCTACTGGAAGTAAAATGAAAGCTTTTAAATATACTTTTTTATCAGGAATAGCTGAACCTATTGGAGCTCTTTTAGCTTTCATTATACTTAAACCTTATATAAATGATTTAACTCTTGGTATGATTTTTGGAATTATTTCAGGAATAATGCTCTACATAGCCATTGAAGAACTTCTTCCCAGTTCAAGGCAGTATGGATACACTAAAGAAGCGCTGATAGCAACTTTTGCAGGTATTATATTAATGCCTTTAACACATGTAATATAAAAAATGGATGACTTTTTAAGTAGAAATATAATTCTAACTTTTTAGTCATCCTTCTTTTTATCTGTTCTTTAAATATTCATCTATTATATTTCTAACTCTGCATCACTAAGCCTTTCTTTATGTGGTACATTCCATAATTTCAATACAAATGCTGCTATAAAACTTACTGCTAATGTTATGACCATAACTGTCATGAAAGTATTTACTCTTCCTGTACTTAATAAGATTGGTCCTAATAACAGAGTATAATACTCAACAAAATCTATTGGAGAAGTTACAGCTGCATCTTCTAAAGTTTTTGATTTTCCTTCTGGATCACATATTCTTAGTAGAGTCAACCCAATTGCATATACTCCTGTACAATATCCATATACGAATATACAACGCTCAAACCAATATTTATTATTCAAACGAGGTCCAATAACATACATACAAAGTAATAAACTTCCTAAAGCCATAGCTGATAAGACTATAATAGGCATTGCAAACTGCATAACTATCTCTATTTTTATCCCTGCTACTCCAAAGAATACAAGGAAATCAGTTGCACTTCCACTTATTCTTGAAATAGAACGTTTATCTACATGTTTCCCAATTCCAGAATATTTTAATAATTGTGTCATAGCAACTGCTATAAGAAATGCCCATAGATATGTAGGCATTGTAGAAAGATATATCCTTACATACTTTATAGTTGCATAAGCTAATCCAGTTGGAATTATTATCATTAAAAAACTCCAAGCTAATGGATCTAAAGCTATTGGACTTACCATTTCTTTTCCCATTTCTGGTTCATTATTTTCTGGCATCCATCCAGTTTTAAATTGTTCAGGCAAAGCATCAAATCTATTTACAAAACTTGTATATTTCTTATTAGTTGCATTTTTTATCATTATTATTCCACCAATAAGTCCTATAAGAACTCCTACAGTAGCAAATGTCATTCCAACATCAGTAGCTCCTGTCCAACCAGTTGCCTCTGTTACTGCTGATCCAAATGCCGCATTAGTTCCATGCCCTCCAACAAAACCTCCACCAACTAGAATTGTAAACCCTTCTGGCAGTTTCATTATAAATTTATTAATAATATAAACTCCTACACCAATTGGCACTATATACACTAATATTGATGCAATAGAACGATAAATATATAAGGCAAGTATTCTTTTTAAACTTTCTCCTTTTGATTCTTTTAACTCTCCAAGTCTTTTTTCTTCTTTAACTACAGAAAAGCTTCCATAAGCAATAGCTGAGAATACAATAACCATAAATGCTGATGTATAATTTCCCATATGACTTGAAAAACGGAAAATATTTACCCCATATGGCCCTAAAGCTAATCCTATAAATCCTGCTATTAAACTTGATGGTATATACAAGTTTTGTAAAAATTTAACTTTACTCCTCAACATATGTCCTAAAAAAATAAGTACTGCTGCTTTCATTAAATCTAAAAACAACACTTCAATACTAAAATCCATAATTACCTCCTATAATAAAATTTTCCCCTTTTACTTTTTAGAAAAAAATGGATAAAGTGAAATGCTCTGATCTTAGCTTTTTTCTTACTTTATCCATCCTTCTAAAGTACAATCTATGTTTGGATATATGATTGGCTATTTTTTACAAGTTGTAGGTTTTGATGAAGTACTTGTAGCTTTAGGTGCTATATCATAAGTTCCTTCTTCTAATCCTAACATCTCTTCTGGAGTTACCCATTCTCTTCCTTGAATAGCTGATGTTTCTTCATGTGTAAGTATTCCCATATATGAAGTCATACTTCTTCTAAGATATCCATTAAGTCTGCATGCTTCTTTTACACCATTTTGAACTATTGATTTAAAATGTTCTATAACACTTGCTGCATAAGCTATAGATGTAGTTTTTGAAGCTGCTCCTGGTATATTATCCACTCCATAGTGTACTATTCCATCTACAACAAATGTTGGATTTTCATGAGTAGTATGATGATAAGTTTCAATAGCTCCTCCTACATCAGCACTTACATCCACTATTACTGAACCTTTTTTCATCATAGAAAGCATTTCTCTAGTTACTAAATGATCTTTTCTATGTTTAGGCCATTTTACACAGTTTATTATTATATCTAGATTAGGCATTAAAGATTTTATATTTGCTGAGTTAGATATCATTGTATTGATTCCAGGATATTTTTCTATTAAATCTCTCAATATTTTTACATTTATATCCATAACTGTTATGTTAGCTCCCAGTCCATAAGCTAATTGCAATGCTCCTGTTCCTGCAAGTCCAGCTCCTATAATAAGGATATTTGCTGCTGGTGCTCCTCCTGCTCCACATATTAATTGTCCAGATCCACCATTAGTTCTTAACAGATGTTCAGCACCTTTTAAAAGTCCTAATTTTCCAGCTATTTCACAGTTAGGTGATCCATATCTGTGAGTATCTTCTGCTGTAAAAGCTATAACTTTTGATTTTAATAAAACGTCTACTTCATCTTTTGAAGCTGCTGGGTGAAGACAAGTAAATATTATCTGTCCTTCTCTTAAAAGATCAAATTCACATTCCTCTAACTCTTTTACTTTTGTAACAAAGTCACAAGTTGCATAAATCTCTTTCATATCTTTTGCTATTTTTGCTCCTGCTTTTGCATAATCTGCATCTTCAAAACTTGCACCAGCGCCAGCACCAGTTTCTACATATACTTCTGCTCCTAGAGAAATTAGTTCAGCTGCCTCATTAGGTGTCATTATTGTTCTAAACTCTCCATCTTTAATATCTTTTAATAATCCTACTTTCATTTTATCCTCCTTGGTATATTGCTTTATTTATGCCTTAATATAAAGCAATAACTATGCCAATAAATAATATTTTTTTTGTGGCCCAAAAGAGATAAAATATGTCATTATTTTAAAAAATTTTTTAAAATTTTAATTTTTTGTATTATTTTTATGATGAAATTTCTGATTTAATTCATTATAAATTATATATATTGCTCATATTTGGGCAATTTAATGCCAGTTTTTGATTTTCTAATCATATTTGAGCAAAAAAGAAAAGCCCAGAAATTTAATTGCAAAATTTCCAGGCTGAATAATTTTTTATTCGTATTTTATTTTAATTGCCAAAAAACTTCTTAAATAAAGGATCTAAAGATGGATCATGTACAATATAACCAACTGCTACCTTATTATCTGTCATCTTAACTATTTCATCTGCTTTTTCTTTTCCAAAAGCACCACATAATTCTATTGCTCCAACTCCTTCTTCCATTAAATATTTTATTTTATCTTTCATTTCATCAAAGTTCTTCACAGTACAAATATAAGTTACCTGATTTTCAGTTTCAAATACAGCCTTGTGCTCTTCTGGAGTATAATGATTTCCCATAAGTATAAATGCAAATTTCTTTTTCAATATTCTCATCTCCTATAATTCATATTGTTTTATTTTTCTTTGTAAAGTTTGTCTCGGTATTTTCAGTATCAATGAAGCTTTTGTTATATTATGTGCAGATATTTCCAAAACCTTTTCTATCATACTTTTTTCATACTCCTCTACCATTGTTTTTAAATCTTTAACAGGAAGCTCTGTTTTTTGTTTTTTCTTTCCTGTTATTTCTATCCACTTTCTTTCTAAATCTGAAAATTCAAGTTTCTCTTCATCTGGTCTTATAACACTCATACCAAAAGCTACTATATGTTCTATTTCTCTTACATTACCTGGCCAATCATATGTTTGAAATGTCTGACATATATCACTTGAAATATATCTGACATTCTTCTCAAGAAGTTCATTGTACTTAGCAACAAAATAATTTACAAGAACAGATATATCATCTTTTCTTTCTCTCAATGGAGGAATAGTTATATTTAAAACACTAAGCCTATAGTAAAGGTCCATTCTCAATTCTTTGTCTTCTATAGCTTTCATAGGATCTTTATTCAATGCAGCAATTATTTTAACATTGATATCTATTACATCCTTTGCTCCTATTCTTCTGATTTTATTCTCCTGCAGTGCTCTCAATAATTTAGATTGCAGGTTCATTGGCATAGAATTGATTTCATCTAAGAAAATAGTTCCTCCATCTGCTGTCTCCAACAATCCTGGACTATCTACTGCCCCTGTAAAAGCACCTTTTGATGTTCCAAAAAATATACTTTCAAGAAGATTTTCAGGTATAGCTGCACAGTTTTGAGCTATAAAAGGTCTATCTTTTCTTTTACTTTCATTATGTATAGCCTGAGCAAAAAGTTCTTTCCCAGTTCCTGTTTCTCCATAAATCATTACTGGAAGATATGAATCAGATATGGTTTTTATGAATTCTTTTAACTGCTTCATTTCAAAATTATTAGTAATAATATTATTGAGAGTGTATTTTGCACCATTTTTATTTAAAGAAAGATTTTTTAAATTTATTTTTTTTAATTCATCTAAACTTATCTCAGTATCTTTTTCAAATTTTTTAGAATCACTCATTTCTTCTGAAGATAAATCAATGGCTCCTACTATCCTTCCTCCTGATTTTATAGGTATTGACAATGAAGAGATTAATATCTCCTTATGATTTTTGGGTTTTAATTTTTGATTTTTAACATATATAGGCATTTCTAATTCCATAGCTCTATACATACTACTTTTATTTCCAGAAAGATTTTCATATATCTCATAGAAATTCTTGCCTATTATCTCATAACCTACATTATTACTGTTAAGTTTACTATTAAACTTAACAGTAAATAATATTTCTCCCTTTGTATCAATAATTGTTATTCCATCAATATAACCTTTTTCCCCAAAAAGATTTTTTATAAGTTCCATGGCTGCTCCTTAGTTTCTCCCCCAGTTATTTTATTATTATCTATTACTATAATAGCATATTTTATTATATTTTTAAAACAATTTAGTATGATGATAACCATAATTTTCATTTTATTTACAGTGTATAATATACTCTCTTAAATTTTAAAATTAAAAGCTCTTATTTAATCAAGACTGAAATGTATTTATTTACGTTTTTCAAAATTTAGTATATAATATAGTATATTTTTAAAAATGATATAATTTCATCAGAGGAGGAATAAATGAATAAAATAGATAGAAGAAAACTTATAGAAACTGCTCTTGGAAAAAGAGAGGCTACTTTAAAGTTAGAGAATGCTAATCTTGTAAATGTTTTTTCTGGAGAAATCTATATGGCTAATCTATATCTATACAATGAATATATTGCAGATGTAGTAGAAATTGAAAATGATAAAAATAAAAAAGCTGAAAAAATTGTAGATTTAAAAGGACAATTTCTTGCTCCTGGATTTATTGACTCACATCTTCATATAGAAAGCAGTCATTTAACTCCATATCACTTTGCTGAAGCTGTTATTCCAAAAGGAACTACTACCATAATAGCAGACCCACATGAGATAGGAAATGCTTTGGGAGAAGAGGGTATTGATTATATGCTTGAAGCTTCTGAAAATCTTCCTATGAACCAATATTTTCTTATTCCTTCATGTGTTCCATCAGTAGTGGGACTTGAAACTACTGGAGTTGAACTTACAGCTGATATGATAGACAGAATGTTGGATAAAGACAGAGTTTTAGGATTGGGAGAAGTAATGGACTATGTTGGTGTCATCAATTCTGACAAGAGAATGGAAGATATAATAGATGCTGCATATCAAAAAAATAAATTTCTTCAAGGTCATGCTCCCGAAGTGATTGGTGAAGATCTTTCTGCTTATCTATGTGGTGGTCCTGTATCATGTCATGAAGTAAGAAATGGAATCCATGCAAAAGAAAAAATAAGAAAAGGAATGATTGTAGATGCTAGAGAAAGCTCTATGTCTAAGAATATCACTTCTATTGTTGAAAATATAAAAGATCTTAAATCTCCTAGAAATTTAACTTTATGTACAGATGATAGAGAACCTAAAGATATTCTTGAGAAGGGTCATATAAATGATTGTGTAAGAGTTGCTATAAAAGCTGGTCTTGATCCAATAGAGGCAATAAGAGCAGTCACTTTAAATACTGCTCAAGCTTATCATTTAGAAAAGTTAGGAGCCATAGCACCAGGATATTTTGCTGATATGGTAGTTTTTGATAATCTTAAAGATATCAATGTCAAATCTGTATATTATAAAGGTAAATTAGTTGCTGAAAATGATCAAATGACTTTTGAAATTAAAAAACCTATTATTGAAATAGAAAATAGAAATACTGTAACTATAAAGGATTTTTCTGTAGAAGATTTTAAAATAAAAGTCCCTGTAGAAAATGGAAAAATTAAAATTACTGGTATGGAATATACAGACAGAGTAAGAAGTATTACTAGAAAAAAAGTATTTGAAGTTCCTGTAAAAGATGGATACATTGATCTTAACAGAACTGAACTAAACTTTGTTGCTATTGCCAACAGATACCATAATGATAATATAGCTTTAGCTGTAGTTGAAAATTTCTATATGGCAAAGGGAGCTGTAGGAACTACTTACTCTCATGATTCTCATAATATTACTATAATATATAATGACCCTCAGGATGCTGTCATTATCTCTAAAAGAATAGCTGAAATAGGTGGAGGAGTTGTTGTAGCTGAAAATGGAAAGATAGTAGATGAACTTCCATTTCCAATAGCTGGTATGCTTTCTCAAAACTCTGCTAAAGATGTCAGTTTAGATATTCAAAGAATGAATGCTCTTCTTAGAACTTATGGTATAGAAACTGACAGTCCAATAACTAGACCTAGTACTCTGGCCCTTATTGTTATTCCAGAGGTAAAGATGAGTGATCTTGGACTTATAGATGTAGTCAATCAAAAAGTTATTAAGCAATTTTAAATAATATTTTTTAACGAGGGGGAAAAACAAAAAAATGAACAGTGAAAATCAAGGTTTCTTGGATAATTTCTTCAAAATAACAGAAAGAGGAAGCAATATCAAAGTTGAAATGGGAGCTGGATTGGCTACTTTTATGACTATGTCATATATCTTAATAGTTCATCCATTGATTATGAAAGGGGCAGGTATGCCTGCTAACCAAGTCTTTACAGTAACTGCTATTACATCTTGTATCTTTACACTTCTTATGGGACTTTATGCTAAACTTCCTTTTGCTCTTGCACCAGCTATGGGAAGTAATGCTTTCCTTGCTATGACATTAGTTGGAAGTGGTGCTGTAACATGGCAGCAAGGTCTTGCTATGAACTTTGTATCTGGAATAATCTTCCTTCTTATGTCTATATTTGGTTTTAGAGAAGTTATTGTAAAATTTCTTCCTAAAAGTTTAAAGTTAGGTATAGGAGCAGCAGTTGGAATTTTTCTTATTGAGTTAGGTTTTAAAAATGGCGGACTTATGAAAGCTGTAAATGGTTCTGTATCAATTGGTGATTTAAGTAATCCAGCAGCTATGACTGCACTTTTTGGTATTTTTATTACAGCTATACTTGCTGCTAGAAAAGTAAAATGTGATATGCTTCTTGGAATAGTTTCTGCAACTCTTATAGGAATTCCTTTAGGGGTTACAAAAATACCTGCCAGCTTTATAGCTATGCCTAGTACTATCAGTGATATCGCCTTAAAACTAGATTTTTCAAATATATTAAGCATAAAAGTACTCCCTATACTTTTTGTATTCTTTGTTGGAGATTTTTTCTCAACATTAGGAACGTTACTGGGGGTTTCTGAAAAAGCTGGTCTTTTAGATAAAAATGGAGATCTTCCTGATATTCAAAAACCTTTTCTGGTAGATGCTCTTGGTACAGTAGTTGGTGCTGCTATGGGAACTACTACTATTACTACATTTGTTGAATCTGCTGCTGGGGTTGGTGCTGGTGGAAGAACAGGACTTACTGCAGTTTCTACTGGAATCTTATTCTTCTTTAGTTTATTTTTGAGCCCATTAGCTCTTATGGTACCTGCTGCTGCAACTGCTCCAGCTCTTATCATAATGGGAATTCTTATGCTTGGTGGAATGAGAAATATTGAATATGACAACTTCACTGAATCATTTCCTGTATTTTTTATGATTATCTGTACAGCATTTACTAACAGTATTTCTAATGGAGTTGGTGCTGGAATAATTTCTTATGCTGTAGTTAAAATCGGTGCTGGAAAAGCTAAAGAAGTAAGTATTGGACTATATGTTCTTGCTGCTATTATGGTATTTTACTTTATAAAATAAAATATCTTATTTCATATTATATAGTAATTAAAGTTTTAGAAATTAATAGATTTTTCTATTAAAAATTTCTAAAACTTTTTTTATTATATTTTAATTTCATATACAAAAAAGCTGGCTTTAATTAGCCAGCTTTTATAAATTTTAATATTCTTCTTCTAATCTTCTATGATGAGATATCTTTTCTCTTCCTACCATATCTGAATAGCCTATTCCACTATTTTCTATAACTTTTAGAACACTCTTTGCCTTTAAAGCAGTAGCAAGATTTAAAGCAGTTCTTTGATGATTATTTTTGATATTAACTTCTCCTCCAAATTCTAAAAGAAGTTCCATTATTTTTCCTAAATCTTTTATTGCTGCTATATGCACAGGTGTATCTCCATCTTTGTTTTTAGCATTAGGATCAGCTCCACAATATACCAAAGCATCTATAAAATCATATGCTCCATCTTCAACACAATAATGTAGAATAGTATTTCCATTTTCATCAATTTCCTCAATGCTATCCATATCTAAATTTTCTTTAAATGCTTTTAAATCATTTTCTTCTAAAAATTTCAAAAGTTCCATTTGTCACCTCTAAAAATATTCTCCTTTTAATTTTTTTAATTACATATTTTTAAAAATCCTCAAAACTCTATCTTAATAGCTTCCTATCTTCAGTAACCACTCTCCTCTAAGCAAAGTGGTGGTTCAATCTCTAATTTGCATTTCTTTCCTTTCCATGCTTCAATCAGAACAAGATTAGAATTTTTCTCCTTAGAAAAATAAACAAACCTTACCCTTTTAAGAGAGAACCCACTATCTTCAAGAATTCTTGATATATCTGTGAATCTATAACTTCTATGAACTAAGGAAAAGCTTCCAATTGGCTTTAAAAGTCTTTTTGCATTTTGTACCAATTGAAAAAGATTTAACTCTATTTCATGTCTTGCTATAGATTTGCAGCTAAGGATATTTTGTTTCTTCCCATCCACTTTCATATATGGAGGGTTTGAAACTATATAATCAAAAGAATTTCCCATAGAGTATTCTTTGACATCACCATGTACTATTTTTATATTTTTATTGAGAAAGTTGAACTCAATATTCTTTTCAGCCAACTCAACATTCTCTTCTTGTATATCAATTCCAGTTATATTTTCTCCTTTTTCTTTTGAAAAAAGAAGTATAGGAATAATTCCGTTTCCAGTTCCTATATCTAGTATCTTGCCTTTTTTAGGATAAGCAAAAAAATCTGATAAGATTACTGCATCTACAGAAAATCTAAACCCATCTTTCTTTTGAATAAGCTTATATTTTCCAGTCAGCAATGTAATATCTTCATTTGCTAACATTATTTACTCCTTTTCAAGTTCTTTATGTTCAAGTTCTTCTTGAGTCTTTTCACTTTTTAGTTTACTTGCCTCTTTTTTATTGAACTTTACTTCATCAATCTCAAATTTCATAATACCTATATTTTCCACATCAACAAAAAGAAAACCATTTAATGGACTTATACTTATCACTTTTCCATCTCCTTTTATTGTTCTTACATGTTGATTTACAGCTGGGTAACTTTTTAATACTTGCTCATATTGACTGTATTCATAATTTATACAGCAAAGAAGTCTTCCACAAACTCCAGATATCTTAGCTGGATTTATTACAAGTCCTTGATCTCTTGCCATTTTAATAGATACTGAATCAAATTTATTTATAAAAGTTCTGCAGCATAATTCTTTCCCACAAATACCAATAGTTCCTAATATTCTTGCTTCATCTCTTACACCAATCTGTCTAAGTTCTATTCTTAGTTTGAAGATATTAGCTAAATCTTTTACTAATTCTCTAAAGTCTATCCTTCCCTCAGCAGTAAAATAAAAAATAAGCTTAGTTTTATCAAAAGTATATTCAGTACCTACAAGTTTCATAGGAAGTTTGTGGTGTATTATTCTTTCTTTACATTGGATATTAGCTTTAGCTGATTCTTCCTTCAATTCATTATATCTTTCTATTTCTTGTTCATCAGCTTTCTTGAGAACAGGTTTTAAAGGAAGGACAAGCTGCTCCTCCTTCATCATCATAGGCTCTCCATAGACAATTCCTATCTCTTTTCCTCTGACTGTATCAACAATTACTTTATCACCTTTTTTATATTCAATATCATCCACAACTTCAAAGTAATATCTTTTTTTAGTTATTTCAAACATTACTCCAAGTACTTTATATAGCTTTTTTTCTGCTGGAACAGAAATAGTTTCATTTGAAACAATTTTCTGTTCTACTCTGTTTTCTTCCATTAATTCCTCCTAATATTCTATCAATCCTTCTTCTAAAAAACTAAAATAGGAATTTTTTGTAATTATTATATGGTCAATCAGTCTTATATCTAAATTTTTAAGACTATCATACATATGTTGTGTCAGTTCTATATCTTGCTTTGATGGACTTATATTTCCAGAGGGATGATTATGGGCAAAAACTACTGATTTAGCTCCATTCTTTATTATTCTCTCAACTATCTCTCTTGGATAAACTGCACTTTTATCTATTGTACCATAAAAAAGCGTTTCGCTTGCTATTAAATTATTTGCTGAATTTAAAAACAGCACTTTAAATTCTTCTCTTTTAGAAAAACCTATATCTCCTCTCAAATAAGATATCAAGTCATTTTTACTCTTTATATTTAAAATATCATTGTCTTCCAAATTTTCCTTAAAACTATTTTTAGCTATATCTCCCATTAATTTAAGAAAAACAGCACTGCTTTCTCCTATTCCATCTATTTTTATTAATTCCTTTATATCTGCACCAAATATTTTTCCCATTGAGCCAAATACTTCTAAAAGTTTTTTTGCTATAGGTTTAACATCCTTTCTAAGAATTGAATATGTGAGAAGTATTTCTAGTATTTCATACTCATGAAAAGCATTATAGCCACTTTTTATATATTTTTCTTTAAGTCTTTTTCTATGTCCCTCTGAAGAATATTTTTCCATATCTTCACCTAAAGAAAAAGTTCATACACTGCTGTTGGTGTTTTCATTCCATTTATTACTTCTATTGCACAATCAATTATAGGATAAGCAAGTACTGCTCCTGTTCCCTCTCCCAGTCTCATTTTCATATTAAAAAATGCCTCTTCTCCCAGTTCTTTTAATACTAATTCCATTCCTGGTTCTTCACTCATATGAGTTGCAATTATATAATCTTTTATCTTTGGTTCTATTTTACAAGCTGCCAAAGCTGCTACACTTGATATGAAACCATCTACAAGCATAGGTTTTTTGTATCTTGCTGCTCCAATATACATTCCTACCATACAGGCTATATCTAATCCACCTACATGAGCTAGTACATCTACTATCTCCATATTAAATGTATCATATTTTTCGCAAGATTCAACTATTATTTTTTTCTTTTTAATAAGACCACTGTCAGAAAGTCCTCCCCCTCTGCCAACTATCTTATCTATATCTCCTTTTGTAAAAGAATATAGAACTGCTGAGCTTGTTGAAGTATTCCCTATTCCCATTTCTCCATTTGAAAAAATATCATATCCTGCTTCTGCTTTTTCCTTTATCAATTCTATTCCTACCATTATTGCTTTTACACATTCTTCCTGTGTCATTGCTGCTTCTTTATAAAAGTTATTGGTTCCTTTTTTTACATTTTTTCTATATAAATTAGTATAATCTCTAGGGATAGAATCTTTTATTCCTATATCCACAAGATTGAAATCTACTCCTAATGTTTTTGTTAAAAGACCTATGGCTGCTATTTTATTGAGCATAGCTTCTGATACTATACGTGTATATTCCAAAGGACATGAAGAAATTCCTTCTTCTATTACTCCATTATCTGCTGATGCTACTATATGACATCTTCTATTTATTTTTTTCACAGGAAACCCACCAATTCCTGCAAGTTTAATTGCTATATCTTCAAGAGTTCCAAGACTCCCATTAGGCTTCATTTTTCTGTCAAGTTCTTCCTGTGCTGCTCTTACAGCCTCTCTATCTGCCCCTTCTATTCCTCCAATAATTTTTTTTAACTCTTCCATCTTATCACCCTATGTTTAGTCCTTTTAATATTGGAAAATCATCTGCAAATTCTATTATACAGATGCCTCCATTTTCTACACTATATTTCCAGTAACTTTCCAGCTTATCTGAAAAATACCAGCTCAATATACAGTTGATGACACCCCAATGAGTCACCACTAGATTATTTTTTGTTTTATCAAGACTTTCTATAAATTCTACAGCTCTGCCTTGAAGTCCCTCCAGACTTTCTCCAGTAACAAAATCAAATGTTTTCCACTCATTTTTACTTTTTTCACACTCTTCTGGATATTTTTCCTTTATTTCTCTATAACTTAACCCTTCAAAGATTCCAAAATCTATTTCCTGAAGTCTTTTATCATATTTAACAGGAAGCTTTAGATAATTTACTAGCTCTGCTGTTTCTGATGCTCTCAAAAGATCACTTGAATAAACTGCATCATAACCATATTCTTTTAATATATTACTTGACTTTTTACATTGTAATCTTCCTATCTCATTGAGACTTGGATCAAGTTTTCCAAAAAATATTCCTTCAACATTCATTTGAGTCTGGCCATGCCTGACAATTATCAATTTTCCCACTTTATACCACCTAGACAGCTGCTAATATATATATAACAAACATAGCTATTATCTCTGAAAGTTCTACTACTGCACCTAAAGTATCTCCTGTAATACCACCAATTTTTCTAGTCATAAGTTTCGCATAAAAAAATCCTAACAACATTATTATTGGTATCACAATCAAAATTGTATAAGGAAGTCCAAATAAATAGGCTGCTCCTCCAACAAATACTGCTGTCAATATTGTTGCAATAACTACTTCTCCTCCATTAGTATGATCTACAAAAGTTTTTCCCATTCCAGTAGATCTTGCATATGGAGCTGAAGCACAGTTTACCACACTGTTTAATCTCGCTATAACTGGAACTATAAGAAGAAGTATTCCCATATTAAGCCCAGCAAATTCTGATATTTCCACTAAAAGAACTACTTTCAACATAAAATATAATATAAGAACAAGTCCACCATTGGTACCTAATCTTGAATCTTTCATTATATCAAGCATCTTCTGCTTACTTCTGTAGCTGAATATTCCATCAAATGTATCTGCCAACCCATCTAAATGAAGTCCTCCTGTCAATACTACTTCTATAATTACCAATAGTACTGCCATGACCATTGGTGAGTATACAACAGTATACAGCAACCAGAATGCTCCAAAAAGTATAAGCCCTATTATCATTCCAATTACTGGAAAAAATTTCATGCTTTTTCCTAATTCATCAGAATCAAATTTTGGATCAAATCCAATAGGAAGTCTAGTCATAAATCTAAAAAGTAACAATATTCCTTTCATTAAATATCCTCCTAAAACTATTTTAATTTCATCTTTATTCCAGAAACCACAAAATATGCTTCATCAGCTTTAGCTGCTACCATCTGATTCATTCTTCCACATATATCTCTAAAATGTCTTCCCAGAGCATAGGCAGGAATTATTCCCATACCTATTTCATTGGAAACTACAACAATATCCTGATCTGATGATTTTATATATTCCAGAAGTTTTTCTACTTCTTTTTTTATATCATTTTCTATCAATGTAAGTTCTTCATCAAGCATATGATCCCAATCATACTCTTTTTCCATTATCATAAGATTAGTTATCATATTTGTCAGACAATCCAACAGAATAACTCCTTCTTTTTTAATATGAAATTTTATGAGTTCTACTGTATTTTTGTACCCCTCTATAGTAATCCAATTCTCCCCTCGCTGTTCTCTATGCTTAGCTACACGGGCTTTCATTTCATCATCAAATATAATTGCAGTTGCCAAGTAAATTCTATTTTTATATTCTTTATCTATTATATACTGCTCTGCATGTCTACTTTTTCCACTTCGAGATCCTCCAGTAAAGTAAATAATTCTTCCCAATTTGTCATCTCCTCTACTTTATTTCAATGAATTAATTATATCATATTTTTCTAGATTTTACACTTGATTTTCTCCTTATACCCTATGTTAAACAAAAAGCCTCTCAATTATTTTTAGTTGAGAGGCTGATGTATTAATATATTTTTAATAGTAATAATTATTATTATATGAATTAGAAGTAGTAACAAAAAGAAAATAATAAAAGCATTTACTTAATTTCTTTAATACTTAGTGAATATATTATCAAAAAACTAATTCTAAATAAAAATTGCTCCATATTTTTTAAAAAGATTTAATATTATCTTATTATTTGATCCATATTCTTCTTTCAGTTTTTTTAAGCTTTCCTGAATTAGTAAATATTCTTTTTC